>NZ_DASZKT010000115.1:0-13995 GCF_035552695.1 Actinospica sp. | reverse complement strand
TTCTCCGCTTCTTCGCTCCACTGCGCAAGCTGGTCCGGTGGACGGGGACAACACCTACACAGGCTTCCCTACCGCCAGTAACCCAAACGGGGTACGGTCCGTTTAAGGCTGTGGCGGCGCGGCAATGGGCAGCGGCAACCTCCGGATTCTTGCTCAATAACAATCTATTGATTTTCATTGGCGTGCTTGGAGGTCCCTCCGGCGCTGCAGGTCACAGCTCCGCAGCGAGCACTGCCGTAGGCCAAACGGGTGAGCCCGGGGACCGGAATTGAGCCGCCCGGAAATATCAGAAGGCTCAATCCGGACCATCGGATTGAGCCTTTGACCTGCAACTTCACTGTCGGGCTGACAGGATTTGAACCTGCGACCCCCTGACTCCCAGTTCGATTGCGGAAGCGTCCCTGCACGTCAGACACGGTGTGCGTGCTCTGACGAACGTGAACCGCGAGCGCATTTCCGCAGGTCGTTCATGATTGCTCGCGACGTGTGGTCCCCAGATGGTCCCCAAAAGCCCGGCGGCTGACTGTGCTGCGTTTGGTTCAGCAGACCCCCACGAAGCATCGCGACCCGAACCTGGTCGAGCCTGTTAGCTCGCGTGTCACGCTTCAAGCATGGGTAAAGGCGCGTAGCGCTAATTCCAGACCGGCCTGCCGCGCCCCTACCGCGCTCGGAGCGTCCAGCAACGAAGCCACCGAGGACCCGTCGGTGTAAGAAGGTACGGTAGAGAGCTGATGCGGTGGTGGCTACTTCAGGGAGGGCCGGGCGCGTGATCGAGTTGGCCAGCGTGATCAGCGACCTGCGTGACGAGCTGGAGCGTGCGATTGTGGCCGGCGAGGGCGATGGGTTGTGCTTCGAGCTCGAACAGACGCACGCCGGACTCGCGCCGGCGTGACACACCGGAACCGCCCGGAAGACCGGCTCAAGCTCAACAGCAGTTCAGTGCCGGGCACGAAGCGGTGCAGGCGACGCACTCTGACCACGGTGTACGACGCGGTCTTCAGGCTACGGTGGTGCTGAGATTGTGAGGGCGAGCCGGCTTGGACATCGCTCCAGGTCGACGACAGGCCAGGTGGGTTCGGGCGACGGTCGCGAGTCGAGGCAGTGTGAGTCGAGGCAGTGTTCAGCGCGAGGTTGGAGTTCGACGAATCCATGATTCGCAGTGAGTTGGCCGAACTGGCCGAGTTGGCCGCCTGGGCCGAGACCCGGCTGCCCGGACTGATCGACGACGCGTGCGCCGCGACCCTCGAACGCATCCCGTTCTACCGCGACAAGAAGATCGTGCCCGCCGAGGAGCTGCGCCGCTCCATCGAACACAACCTGCGGTTCCTCATCGACGCGGTCGGCGACCCGCGGGCCCCGCTCAACCTGGCCGCCCCCGAGGCCACCGGGCGGCGCCGAGCGCACCAGGGCGTTCCGTTGCCCGAAATCCTGCAGTGCTACCGGATCTGCTTCACCTGTCTGTGGGACACCCTGGTCCAACGCGCCCGCGGCGAGGCGCGGCCGCAGGCCACCGAGGCGCTGCTCACGGCAGCCGGCATGATCCTGCGACTCACCGACCAGCACGCCCTCGCGCTCACCGAGGCATACCGGGCCGCCACCGCCGAACTGCTGCTCGCCCACCAGCAGCGCCGTTCCGCACTGGTGGAGGCCCTGCTCACCGGACACCCCAGCCCCGACGCCGGACCTTGGGAGGCTGCGGCCCTGCTCGGCCTGCCCCCCGACGGGCAGCTCGTGGTGATAGCCGCGGATACCCGCAGCCTGGCCGAGGCGAGCCTGCCCGACGTCGAGCGCAGACTCGCCGCGCACGGCATCGTCTCCGGCTGGCGACTCACCCCGAATCAGCAGCTCGGCGTGATCTCCCTGCACGCCGACCAGCACGAGACGATGCTCGCCGTGCTGCGCGAGATCGCGCTGGCCCGCACCGGTGTGAGCCCGCCGTACCGCTCGCTGTCGGACACGCCACGAGCCCTGAATCTGGCTCATGCGGCGCTCGCCCGGCTGGCCTCCGGCAAGATCGAGGTGCGCATGTTCGACCCGAGCCCGCTGGCCGCTCTCATGGTCCGCGAACCCACCGAGGGCCACCGCCTCGCCGACGAAATCCTCGGCCCCGTACTCGGGCTCCCCCTCGATGACCGTACGACGCTGCTCGAGACCCTCGACGCGTACTTCGACCAAGCCGGTTCGGCCGAACGCGCCGCGGAGGTCCTGTACTGTCACCCCAACACCGTGCGTTACCGGCTCCGACGACTCCAGGAGCTGACCGGCCGCTCACTCGCCGAGCCCCGCGGCGTCGCCGAACTCGCGGCCGCCGCGTATGCCCTGAGCCTGACGCCACGCGGCTTCGGCAGACTCATGCGCGGGACTGAGAACCAGGACTAAGAACAACTAAGCACATTGTCCGTAGGAACAAGTCCTGCCGGGCGGCCATGGTCCGAGCCCGCCGGCCTCTGCCACGATGAGCGCCACGCAGATGAGCGATTCTCCGGCGGCCGAAGCCGGGCGCCAATACTTCAGTGCCGCGAGCGCGGAAGCCTGGATCGCAGTCGGCCGCAGACGCACACCTGACGGAGCGCCGTGCATTCCGAGCCCGATGAGTGTCCCCTGTCAGTCAGTGCGACACCTGACCGTCTTCGGCCTCCTCAACCGTCAACTCCGCCGCAGGATCCACCTCGAGACGCTCATCCGGAATCAGTGCACCGCTGCGAACGGAACGGCCATAAGTACCGTCCTCGACACGCCGCAAAGCCCTCTCGATCGCCGCGAGCCGATCCCGCAGATCGGCGGCCACGGCGTCATCGATGCCCTGTGCTTCCAGCGACTGCGCGGAATCCGCCACGTCGCCGGTCTCCTTCTCGGCCTGCCGGTCATCCGCTTGGGCCGTGTCGACTTCGGCGAGCGACTGCTGCAGCCGCGCCCGCTCGGCAGTCAGCAGCAATCGAGCCCGTTCCAGTTTCATTGAGCTTGCACCTCCGTCGGTCATCGCTTCCGAACCTGGAGCGAAGAACTTCTCCATCATGATCTCAATGCCCTGGACAACGCATACGAACGACGGGCTCAATCGCGGTGAAAGATGCACCGAATGGGCTTCCACGACCACGCGCGCATGCCGCCAGGGCGGCGTCACGAGCCGGACGCGAGTCGGAAGATCGGCCAGCCGATCTCTGTGCGCCACCGGCTCGGGTCGTCGCTGTCGCGCGGGCCGACCGGGTAGGTCTCGTGGATGGGCCCGTCGACGGCCATGGCGTGGGCGGTGACCCAGGCACCGAGGCGGCCGTAGGTGACGTCGATGTCGTCGTGTGGGCCGGCGTGCACGGTTACCGCGAGCTCGACCGCGGGCAGCTCCAGGGACTCGATGCGCCCAGACTCGCGCACCTTGCCGGTCGGATGGAACACGGTCATGGCCCCGAAGCCCTCGGTGAACAGTTCGTTGGCGTATCGGCCACCGGGTGGCCCGGTCCGTTCCGTTGCCGGAACCGCGGTGTCCAGCTCCTTCACCGCGGTGCCGTACCAGTCGAGGACCTCGTCGAGCTCGACTTCGCTGCGGATTGCCGCGACCGTGCGCGGTGGCAGCGTGCGTAGCTGCACAGGGAGCTGCAGGGTGTCGGCGGACCGCAGGAGTTCGCGCAGGGACACGACGGCGGCCTTCGTGCGATCGAGGTTTTCCTCCAGGCGACGCAGGTGCGCCGTGACCAGGTCGGTGCGGCGACACGGATCGTCGGTAGCCAGGATCGCCTTGACCTGCGCCAGCGGTACGTCGAGCTGGCGCAGACGGTAGATCACCACCTGCGCGGGCAGGATCTGCTCGGCGGTGTAGTACCGGTATCCGGTGGCCGCATCGACGCTGGCGGGTTCCAGCAACCCGGCTTCGTGATAGCGACGCAGCGTGCGCACGCTCAGGTGGGTGAGGGTGGCGAACTCGCCGATGCTCAGCCCCGCGCGCATGCCTACAAGTGTGCACCACCCCTTGCACCACCCCCTGGACGGAGGGAGGGGTCCGGGGCTTGACCCTTTCCCGGCGAGAGAGTCCAGGCTGAGGCCATGGAACAACTCGACTGGACCCAGACGTCAGAGATCGCGCCCGATTCGCTGCCGAGCGTGATCACCGCCTATCTCGGCGCGCCAAGCACGCGACCTGGACTCCGCGGTCGCGCACTACGCCGCCGACGCCGTGGTGACCGACGAAGGCCATCGGTACCACGGGCCGGGCGAGATCCACGCATGGTTGGCCCGCTCAGCCGGCGAATACACGTACACGAGCACGCTCGCTGCCGCGCGCCGCCTCGACGACGACCACTTCGATGCCGTCCACCACCTGGAAGGCGACTTTCCCGGCGCCGTCGTTGACCTCCACTTCCGGTTCGCGTTGCGCGATGGGCGCATCACGCGGCTGGTCATCGAACCGTAGGAGCACGTCGATGAGAACCTGGTTCATCACCCGCGGCACACCGGGCGGATTCGGGACGTCCCACGCCGAGGCCGCGTCGGAGAACGGTGATCGGGTGGTGCTGCCCGAACCACGTCGCAAGGATCACCTCGTCAAAGCCGAGGCCATACTCCGGACTTGTTAGGCTGACGGCCGTGAACGAGGTGCTGAGCGGCGGAATCACGAACGCGGGAGCGGTCTTGCGACGCGGCGAGATCGTGGACCGGCCCGCGCAGCCGCACGCGCCGGCCATTCACCGGTTTCTGGAGGCGTTGCCGAAGCACGGCTTCACCGCCGCCCCCAAGCCCGTCGGCCTGGCCGACGGACGTGAACAGCTCACCTACGTGCCCGGTGACGTCGCGCTGATGCCGTATCCCGCCTGGTCGATGACCGAGGCGGCACTGACGTCGCTCGGCGCGCTCCTTCGGCGATTCCACCACGCGTCGTCGGCGATCGCGCTGGAACCGGGCGTCCCATGGGCCACGGACCTGGCCGATCCGCGCGGCGGCACGATCCTGTGCCACAGCGACACCTGCGTGGAGAACGTCGTCTTCCGCGACGGCGAGGCATACGGCCTGATCGACTTCGACATGGCCGCACCGGGACGCCCGCTCTGGGACCTCGCGATGGCCGCACGCTACTGGGCCCCGATGCTCGACCCCGAGACGGCCGCGGAATCTCCGTCCTATGTCGGCCTCGATCCCGTACGCCGCCTGCGGATCCTCGCCGACGGCTACCAGATGTCAGCCGAAGATCGAGCCGAGTTTCTCAACGTCATCGAAGAAGTGGCCGTCGTCGAACGTGCGGAACTCGCCGCCCGGGTCGAAGCCGGCGACACGGCACTCGTCAAAGCCTTCAACGACCACAGCGGATGGGCCACCTGGGACCGGCAGCAGGCCTGGCTCGCGGATCAGCACGCGACGTTCCTCGCCGCTCTGATCCGGTAGACGGCGTCGCGTGCCCTGTGTATGCCGTCAGTGTCTGCTGATTTCATCGCGCCGGGCTACGGCTGGTTTTTCGAGGGAAATGCCGAGTTGCACGGTCTACTCCACGCTCACGAGTGTTCGGGGCCGGTTCGGGTTCTGTGGGTTCTGTGGGTTCTCCCGTTCTCCGCGGACGACGCGCCACTCATCCAGTGTCGCGCCGCGGCGATCGCCAGGGCGCCCGCCATGCACGCGGCCGCGGCCAGACAACCGCGGCGGCAGTCGTCTCGGGAGCACGACGCCACACCACATGTTGTAGAACTCTCGCTTCGAGGCTGCTGCGGCGGCCCGCTTCTCAGCGGCGTCTCCACACCTTCAGGAGCCCCTGGTTCCCCAGATGGTCCCCAAAGCAGGGTTCTACTGCCGTAGCGTCACCGAGGCCACAGCAACGAGAGGTTCCTAAAAAGTACCTATATATCAGCAGGTGACTACACCATGAGTCACGGGGACCGGATCCGGCTTTGGAACCCCCCTTACCCGCCACCGCGTGCTACTCCGGGCCGCACTGCCGAATCCTCGCTGGTCTCGGACCTGCGGCAGCCACATACCTACGCCAAGCGAGTGACCCTGGGGACCAATTGGGGACCAGATTGAATCGGTTTAGAGATATCAGAAGGCTCAATCCGGACCATCGGATTGAGCCTTTGACCTGCAACTTCACTGTCGGGCTGACAGGATTTGAACCTGCGACCCCCTGACCCCCAGTTCCCAAGCGGGAGCGTTCCTGCACGTCAAACACGGTGTGCGTGTTCTGAGGACCAGGCAGCACGACCACGTTTCCCCAGGTCGTTCGTGATCGCGCACGACGTGTGGTCCCCAGATGGTCCCCAGCGGGCCGAACGACTGCGCCCCCCAAGCACGGCTCGAACGCGGCACGAACTGTTGCCTCACCAGCAACTTAGGCGCGAACGACGCTCATCACGGTTTCAAGCGTAAGAGCGCTTGTCCACGTCCGCACTCCAGCGGATACGCACCTCGCAGACCCTGCGGCGCTCTGTTCTCTAGACGTCT
The DNA here is from genome assembly GCF_035552695.1 of Actinospica sp. NCBI lineage: Bacteria > Bacillati > Actinomycetota > Actinomycetes > Catenulisporales > Actinospicaceae > Actinospica > Actinospica sp. The sequence continues at coordinate 7,578 of NZ_DASZKT010000115.1, read as the reverse complement.
CAACTCCACTTCGGCGCAGCGCACGATGGCAGTACGGTGTGCCGAATGCGGGAACGCCAACCATCTGCCGGCGAGAATCTAGCCGCCGCCGAGGCTGCGGCCTGCGCGGCCGCGATGGACGGCCTCGCCGCGCTCCAGGAGTTTCGCGACCACAGGCTGATCAGTGACGCCCTGTACCAGGCGCATGCCGCCGCAGCGCTCCGACGCCTCGACTCGAACCTCACCGTGCCCGTCCTCCCGGCGCGCAGAACGGTCGGCGAGGTGGTGACCGAGCGGTACGCGCTCGAACGCCACCGTAGCCGGGCCACCTACCTACTGCAGCCACCGTCGAGCGGTCCGCTCGACGCGTTACCGCCGCAGCTCGTGGCAGATGCCGCGTACCTGCTGATAACGCGCTGCTCAGGCTCCGCGGTACTGCTCTCAGAGCATTTGAAGCTCGGATCCGAGACACTCTTGCGACTGCTGGCGCGGCTGATCGAGCTTAATGTCATCGCCCCGGCCGGAACCGGACGACACCCACTACACCAACCCATCGGCGCCGATGCGGTCCGAGACAGAGTCCTCAAACTGTGCGAGCACGAGGCCCGCCGCGCCGAGCCCCGGGATGCGACCGAAGCGCAGCCGCCAACCGACCGAAGGCCGGTACCTCCCGAACTCCTGATCCGAGCCGGGGAACTCATCATCTCCGCTCAGTTCGGCTCAACCGACATGCCAACATGCTCCAACGCAAACGACGAGTCGGAGTCGCGATGGCCAGCAAAGTAATGGACGCGCTCCAGGCGCACGGCATCGCCGGCCCAGCCGAAGGCGTCATCGCAAGCGAAGTACTCGCCCGACCAGCCGAGCTCCCGCGAGTCATCACACACCTTGGCGCCTCCACGGCGCCTGGCTGACTTCGTCGATCGCCTCGGCGATTAGCATCGGCACGACGTCGAGCGCCACGTCCAGCAGCTTCTCGACCGGGTGGGCGTGCCGGCTCGTGTTGATGTCCAGATGCTTCGCCACGGCGAAGGCTCGTACCGGGCGATCATCGAGAGCGTGTAAAGCACTGCCCACCAGACCATGAGCGGGTGGAGGGCTCCCCCAGCCGCCTTGATGGAGGGGAGGAAGAAGTGCGTTCCCGCATGGAGCTTAGCCCTGCCGCGTAGCCAGGCCTCGCGCTCTCGAGCGGTGAAGCCTGTGCCGGGGACCGCCCAGCGGATCTCGATGAGCCCGTTCCCGTCGCCGTCGAGCTCCATCTCCGAGCCCAGGGGTTCGAGCGTATAGACATGGGCGGACGCGTCCGGGTACGCCGCGAAGTACTCGTCGAACGCGACGTCACGCTGCGGCTCGCCGACCAGCCAACCGGGGAATCTGCCGACCAGGGCGCCAGCAGCCGGGACGGGTTCTCCGTATTGCCGGGGGTCGACAACGAGCGGCGTCCGCCGCCGCCGGACATCGTCGTGTATGTAGGGCCTGCGACGCAGGCGAGTTGACCGGCAACGAGTCCCAGATCTCGGCGAAGGAAACCAGGGTGCCGCCCCAGCCCGGCGATCCGAGCAACTCGGACAGACGAACAAAACTGCCGTTCGACCCGGGCTCGTCGGTCTTCAGCATTACCTTGTCCAGCGGCACCTTCGTGTAGTCAACCGTGATGCCGTGCCCCGACATCTGCCAGTCGTCTCGGTGGACGGCCGACGCGGCTGCGGCGGCGGCACGGCTGCCCTGGCTCAACCCATAGAACGCCAGCAGCGGGCGCACCAGCGGGCTCGCTGCACGCGCCGCGCCGAACAAGTTCCTGGGCCTGCGCGAGGGCGGTCTGGTACTTCGTCTTCCGCCCGCCCGATGATGCCGCTTCGGCGGATCCCATTGCGAGGCCCGAAGGCCCTCCCACGCACCGCTTCCGTGTGTCATCACGCCAAGGACCGTACCGGCGTGATACCGGCGGAACCACCGAATTCCATGCCCCGTTGGACGGTCAGCTCCTGCCGGCGAAGCAGCAGGCTGAGTTGGAGACCGTCGTCTCGACCACGTCCGAGTACGACTACGGGGCTCGGCATCGCCGAGTCCAAGCTGTCCTGCGGCAAGACCGTGTGGAACCACACCGGCGGGGTCCTGGGCTACCGCAGCGAATGGCTGTCCCACGGCGACCGCGCTCGAGAACGCGTATTGCCTGACGTCCATTGACCAAAGTTACCAAGTCTTCGAACTTTCGTTGCCGAATACCATCCTGCCGAGTCCGCCACCACCGCTCACGCTGAAGGTGCCGCCTGGGCGAGGTCACCGTGACGACCTGGTGGCTTGCGCGGATCGTCCGCTCCTCAAGCTCTGACCGGCAGACGGTGTACCAGGCGGGGTTGGGCCACGGCCATGCCGAGGCAAACCAGCGCCATCGCGGCCCAGAGGGTGGCCGGGCCGTTGCGGGCGATCAGCCACGTCGCGAGCAGCGGCGCGGCAACGGTGGCGAAACCCCAGCTCAGGCCGTAGACGGCCAGGTAGCGGGCGGTCGCGCCCTCGGGCGCGAGACCGGTCACCACGGCGAAGGCACGGCCCATCAGCAGCAGGTTCCCGATGCTCCACGCGGCGGTCGGCGCCAGCAGCGCGGGCAGGGTGTCGGCCACCGAATACCCGGCGAGGCCGACCGCCATCAGCGAATACCCGGCGGCGAAGGCCGCGCCGGCCGGAAGCTCGCCGATCCGCGGGATCCGGTGCAGCACGGGCCGTGCGACGACGAGGGTGAGCGTCGAGACCGCCATGATCAGGCCCGCGGCCGCCGGGTTCAGGCCGTCGGCGGCCAGCGAGAGCGGCAGCGAGACCAGCATGAGCATGTAGACGAGTGCAAACACGGTGCCGGCGGCCGTCACCGCGAGCAGGGCCCTGTCGCGCCAGGGCTTGAGGGCGGGGACCGCTGCGTCGACCGTGGTCGTCGGACGCCCACGGTCGGCGGGAAGCGCGAGGAGCACGATGAGCGCGCAGGCCAGGCAGCTCGCGGCGTCGACAAGGAACAGCCAGCGCAGACTGCCGCGCCCCACGAGGGCGGCGATCAGACCCGCGCCGAAGTTCCCGGCGGCCAGAGCGGTGGTGAGCAGCGAGTACGTGTCGGCGCGCTCGTCCGGGAGCACGGCGTCGGCGATGAAGGCCTGGCTCGGCGGCTCGTAGAGCTCGAAGGCGAAGCCGAGCAGCACCGCGCAGCCCGCCGCCACGACGAGCGAGCGGGCGGCAGCGATCCCGAGCTGCGCGGCCGCGCAGCCGAGCAGGCCGAGCAGGATCGTGCGCCGCCGCCCCAGCCGGTCGGCGAGCCGGCCGCCGATCAGCCGACTCGGGATCGTGGCCAGGCCGAAGGCCGCGGACACCGCGCCCGCCGCCGCGAGGCTCGCCCCGAGCTGCCTGGTCAGCAGCACCGTGAGGAACGCCAGCGAGAACGCGCCGAGCTGGTTGACCGCGCGGGCCGCGATCAGCGGCCGGACCCCTCGGGAAGCCATGGCACCTCCATGTGACTGGCGAACGGAGTATCGTCAGTCACACATGCTAGGCCGAGGAGAGTGACCAGTCAAGTGCTTTTCGCCAGTCACGTCGAGGTGCTGCTCGAAGCAGCGGTGAATCTGGTCAACGAGCTCACCGACGGCGAACGGCGCGGAACGCCGTACTCGGCGCCGCGCGGCGCGCACCTGCCGATGGCCGCCGCGGCGGCGCTGCCGCGGCGGCCTGGGGTCGAGCCGCCGCCCGCGGAACTGCCAGCGGACGGTGCCGCGCGCCTGGCCCGAGCCGCGCGCGAGATGCGCGGGGTCTTCGAGGCGGTGGCCGAGGGGCGGGTCGACGACGCGGCCCGCATCGTCAACGCCCTGCTCCTCGAGACCGGGGCGAGGCCGCAGCTCGACCGCACCCCGGGCGAGCCCTGGCAGGTGCACTTCCACGGAGCCGACGACAGGTACGGAGCCGGGTGGAGCGCCGGCTGCGCCACCGCGCTCGCGCTGGCCGTGGGCGGCGAGGTGGGCACGCGTATCGGCGTGTGCCGGGCGCCGCACTGCGACCGCGTCTACGTGGACGGCTCGCGCAACTCGGCCCGGCGGTTCTGCTCGGCCTCCTGCCAGAGCCGGGTCAAGGCCGCCGCGTTCCGGGCCCGCCGCGCGGGGGTGCCGGATCCTGAATCAGCATCATGAGACCATCCGCCGCCGAGGGCCGCCTCCATGCCGTCGATCACCGCGTACGCGTCGCGCACCATCCGGCGCGCGTCATCCGAGGTCAGATAGAGGACACCGGCGGCGGCGCGGCCGCCGTCCGTCGGCCGGTACCGCGGAATCGGCGATCCCGCGGACACCGTGAGGCCCTCGACAGGGGCGATCCGGCTCGGCTCCGCGACGAGCCCGGCCCGGGCCACGCTCGCCGGATCCCAGCACAGCTCCCGCCGCCACGGCCGTCCCGAACTGTCCGCGGCGAGCAAGACCACCGAGGCCGCGGCGGCATGCGCGTCCGCGGCGGTCAGCATCCGCGGCGGCGGCTGCACGCGGCGGCCTAGCAGGTGGTCGACGAGAAGCCCGATCGGGTCGAGGCCGAACACTTCCTCGATCTGACGCACGATCATCACGCCGCCGAAGCGCGCCGCGGACTCGATCATCGCGAGTCGCCCGTCCGAGCACAGCTTCAACTCGGAATGCGTCCCGCAGTTCTCCAGGCCCAGGGCGTCGACAGCGGCCGCGGCGGTGCGCTCGACGAGGCGTTGCAGGCTTTCGGGCAGGGTGCACGGAAGCAGAGCGCCGAGTTCGGTGAACGGCTCGATCGTCGGCATCCGCGCGGTGATGCAGAGCGGGTGGTACACGCCGTCGAGTACGACTCCTTCGACGCTCAGGTAGTCCCCGAGGCGTTCGTCCGCCGCGAACCAGCCCTCGACGCTCCCGGCGACGATCTCCTCCACGAGCAGATCCTCGTGCGCCGCGTCGCGCTGGTATTCGAGCGGTGCGGCGGCGTTCGCCCGGGTGAGGGCCGCCCGCACTGCTGCCCACGCTGATGGCGCCTGCGTCGGCGAACTCACGACCAGCTGGCCCACGGAGCCGGCGCCCCAGGCCGATTTGAGCAGCAACGGCCCTGTCAGCTCGCGGACCGCGGAGCGCAGTTCGCCGAGATCCGCGATCGGCCGGTACGCCGGAATCGGCACGCCTGCGTTCTCCCAGGTTCGGCGCATCAGTCGCTTGTCCCGGGCGCGGAGCGCTCCCGGCCCGGGGCCGCGCAGTCCCAGCCGCGCCGCGACCTCGGCCACAGTCAGCACCGCGTTCTCGCAGAGGGTGAGCACCGCGTCGGCGCCGATCCGCCGCGCCTGCTCGGTGATCCGATCGACCAGGGCGACGCCGGTCAGCCCGAGGCCGGCTAGCTCGGTGACCGAGGCGCAGGACGTGCGCACGGTCGAGGCGGAAGAGCCGGGCAGATTCCGCAGCGCGACGAGGTGCACCTCGCCTCGCGCCCGCAGCACGGGGAGCACGTGCTCCAGCGGGGCGCCGCCGCGGCTGTGCACGAGCAAGATCTGGCTCACCGCGCGGGCTCCGGACCGGCCGTGCCCGGCGCGCCGATGAGAATCGAGCGCTCGGCCCATTCGAGCAGGCGGTCCAGGTTCCTCGGCAGCGCGGGGTAGCCCGGGGCGGAGAAGACGACATCGCCGAGCGTGTCGAACCATTGCCCTTGCGGCGGCAGGACCGATCCGGCCAGGACACCGGCGGCGGGCCTGAAGTCCTGCACGAAGTCGAGGCCGCAGCGCGCTGGCACCCGCTGTACCAGCCCACTGCGATAGGGCAGGGCCACGCTACCGCTCGGCCGGATCCCGTCGGGTCCGCGGTAGCCCAGGCGGCGTGGGTCGACGCCGGTCTCCAGGGCGAACCAGAACTCCGCCGGCTCGACGCCGGTGGCGTTCTGCAGGTTGTACGCGACGAAGCGCCCGCCGGGCCGCGCGGCGATCTCGTTCAGGGCCGGGCCGTCCTGCGTCTCCCATATCTCAGCGTGGAAGCAGAAGGTCCGCGGCGAGGGCAGCGCGGCCACCACCCGCTCGACGAGGTCGCGGTGCCGGGCCGTGCGCTCGGATGCCGGATCGACCATCAGGCTGCCGAACACAGCGCCCAGCGACGGGCGTGCGGCGGTCGCACCGACGTACTCGGACACGGTCAGCACCTCGAGCCGGTCGTCGTGCCAGAAACCGTCGGCGTGGCACATCGGGTGCTCGGAATAGGGCTCGAGCACGTAGCGGAACGGGGCGTCGATGGGCACCCGCGCGGCACAGCGGCCGATCGCGGCCGCCGCCTGAGCCCGGTCGCGGATGATCTCGAGGTTGAAGCTGCCCCGGTCGGATCTCGGCTTGAGCACGCACGGCAGTCCGAACCGGTCGAGGGCGGTCCAGAAGTCCACCGCGTCGTTGACCGGAGCGGAGGGCCACACCGGCACCCCTGCGTCGACGAGATGCTGCTTCATCCGCAGTTTGTCGCGGTAGGCCAGGGCGCTCGCGAAGCTCTGCCCTGGGATGCCGGCCAGCTCCCGCAAGCGTGCCGCCCGGATGATGTCGCCCTCGCGCGGAGCGTAGATCAGGTCGAAGCCGCCCACCGCGAGCAGATCCATGACCCGGCGTTCGACGGCGCCCGGCACGAAGTAGTCCGGGACCTCCTCCAGCAGCTCGATCTCGGGCGGCAGCTCGCGGTAGCCGAGCAGGTCCCTGACACCGTCGCGGACGAGGATGCTCAGCCGGAGGTCGCCGTGCGTGCGCGCGACGCGGACGTAGCCGGGGAGGATGTCGCGGTAGCGTTCGAGCGTCGCGATGCCCTCCAGAATCAGTGCTCTCATGGGGTCTCTTCTCCTCGGTCAGCGGCTCAGGGCAGTGCCGATCCGGCGAGCGGCGAGCATCGTGCAGCCGGCCGCCAGCACGAGCAGATACGCGGCGTGGCCGAGCATGCCCGCGTCCGGCGCGCCGAGGCAGATCGCCCGCAGCAGCGCGGTGGCGTGGTAGAGCGGGGTGCATTCCATCAGCAGGCGCAGGGCCGGCGGGTAGACGGAGATCGGGAAGAACGTGGCCGAGCACAGGAACAGCGCGGCCTGCGCGAGCGAGGTCAGCTCCATGTCCTGCCAGGAGCGCAGGAACGTGGTCGCGAGCGTGCCGAGGGCGCTGAAGGTCAGGCCGACGAGCAGCACGACGGGCAAAGCGAGCAGCGCCGCGGTGGCGGACGCCCAGCCCAGCGCCACGGTGATGGCCAGGAAGACGGCGCCGTAGCACGCGCCGCGCACCTGGGCCCAGCAGATCTCGCCGAGCACGAGGTCCGCCGCGGTCAGCGGGCTCGCGAGCATGGCGTCGTACACCTTCTGATACCGCAGCTTCCAGAAGGTGTTCGTGGTGGACTCGTAGATCGCGCCGTTCATCGAGCTCGTCGCGAGCAGCGCCGGGGCCACGTACGCCGCGTAGCCGACGCTCCGCCCGGCCCCGATCTGCACCCGGCCGGCGAGTTCCGCGATCCCGAGGCCCGCCGCGAGCAGGTACAGCACGGGCTCGACGAAGCCGGAGAGCAGGACTGGCCACATCCGGCGCGCCACGAGGGCGTTGCGCAGCATGACCGGTTCGAGGGCGGGCCGGCG
>NZ_DASZKT010000114.1:0-9264 GCF_035552695.1 Actinospica sp. | reverse complement strand
GTGTGGGACGCCTCGACCCCGGCGTACGGCAACGACGGCGGCTCGTCCACGGCAGTGCTCAAGGGCTGCCAGGACCCGCAGCAGGCCGCCGAGTTCGCGGACTGGATGAGCACGGACGCGCAGTCGGTCACGAACCTGATCAACGTCACCGGTATCTACCCGGCGGCGACCTCGGGCCTGACGAACGCGGCGCTCTCCGCGCCGAGCGCGTTCTACGGCAACCAGGTCATCTACCAGGTCTTCAAGAGCGAGATGCCGGACATCAACACCTCCTGGCAGTGGGGTCCGACCATGACGCAGACCTCGACCGATCTCGGCAACGACCTCGGCGGCGTGGAGACCGGCTCGCAGACGCTGACCGGAATGCTCACCGACGTGCAGACCAAGACCGTCAGCGCGCTCAAGTCGCAGGGGATGTCGGTTTCGGGCTCATAAGCCCGCTGACGAGGAGCTGGGGCCGCCGCACCGGCCTCCAGCCGCTCGTCCCCCATACCTCGCACCGCCCTGAACGACCGCGACGGCGAAAGGCCATCCCCGTCATGACCACCCAAACCTCGGCGCCGCCCGCCGATGCGCGCGTCGCCGCCCACCCGCCGGCGGCGGCCCTCGCGACACGTCGCCGGATCCGGCGCACCGCGCTGTGCTTCCTGGCGCCGTTCGCAGTGCTCTTCCTCGGTGTCTATATCGCGCCGATCCTCTACACCGTGGATCAGAGCCTGTACAAGCTGCACCACAGCGGGCTCGGGCTGTCCGCGCCGACCAAGGCCTTCGCGTGGCTCGGCAACTATGTCGATGCCTTCCACGACGCCGCATTCCGCGCCTCGCTGCTGCGCGTACTGCTGATCGGCGTCGTCCAGGTCCCGCTGATGCTCGGCCTCGCGCTCGTGCTCGCCCTGCTGATCGACGCGAAGAGCACGATGTTCAAGAGCTTCTTCCGGCTCGCCTACTTCCTGCCCTACGCGCTGCCCGGCGTGATCGGCGCGCTCATGTGGTCCTACCTCGTCGCCCCCGGCCTGAGCCCGATCACCGCGCTCGCCCACCATCTCGGCTGGAGCCTTGACCTGACCACGAACGGCATGCTCGCGCCGACCATCGGCAACATGCTGACCTGGGCCTGGACCGGATACAACATGCTGATCATCTACTCGGCGCTGCAGGCGATCCCGCCGGAGCTTTCCGAGGCCGCGACCGTGGACGGCGCCTCCGCCTGGCGGATCGCCTGGCACATCAAGATCCCGACGGTGCGCCCGGCGCTGGTGCTCACCACGGTCTTCTCCATCATCGGCACCGCGCAGCTCTACAACGAGCCGGCCACGCTGCAGGCCGTCGCCCCCAACCTCGGCAGCACCTACACCCCGATCTTCGCCGCGTACTACTCGGTGGCGAACAACGACTTCCCCTACGCCGCGACGGAATCGGTGATCCTGGCCGTGCTCGCCTTCGCGCTGTCCTTCGGCTTCCTGCGCCTCGTCCAGCGCCGAGGGGTGGCCCGATGAACAACCCCGTCTCGCGCCCGACGCGCTGGATTGTGCTCGCGCTGATGACGCTCAGCCTGATCTACTTCCTGGCCCCCGTGTGGTGGCTGGTGGTCTCCGCGACGAAGACGAACTCCGGGCTGTTCACCGGCAACGGCTTCTGGTTCGGGCGGTTCAACTTGCTGAGCAATCTCAAGGGCCTGTTCTCGCAGCAGGACGGGATCTATCCGCTCTGGCTGCTGAACACCGTCATCTATGCGGGGCTCGGCGCCGCCCTCAGCACACTGTTCTCGGCGCTGGCGGGCTACGCGCTGGCCAAGTTCCCCTTCCGCGGCCGGGAGCTGGTGTTCAACATCGTGCTCGCGGCGGTGCTGGTGCCGCAGGCGCTGCTGGCGATCCCGCTCTACCTGCTATTCTCGCCGATCCACCTGGTCAACACATATTGGAGTGTGCTGATACCGAGCATGGTGAGCCCCTTCGGGGTCTACCTGGCGCGGATCTACGCCGCGGCCGCCGTCCCGGACGAACTGCTCGAGGCCGCGCGGATCGACGGTGCGGGCGAGACGCGCACGTTCTTCCAGATAGCGCTGCGGGTGATGTCCCCGGCGCTGGTGACGATCTATCTGTTCCAGTTCGTGAGCATCTGGTCGAACTACCTGCTGCCGGCGCTCATGCTGGCCAACGACAGGCTCCAGCCGGTCACGGTCGGCATCGTGGGCTGGGAGGAGCAGCGCGGCATCGGCAACGCCGTGCCCACCAACATCGTGATCACCGCCGCAGCACTCTGCGTCGTACCGCTGATCATCCTGTTCCTCTCGCTGCAACGCTTCTGGCGCACCGGCTTGACCGCGGGGAGCGTGAAGTAGATGTCGGCGCAGCACATTTCCGGGTACCGCCGTGCCCGCTACCACCTGCGTTACCAGATCCTGCCCGCCGATGACCCGACCGAGACGCGCGTTGAGGCCGAGGAGCTCGCGAAGGTCTGCGAGGACCTCGAGATCGACGAGGTCGTGCTGCTGCTCGGCGCCGAGGACGTCTACGACGGGCATGTGGCCGGCGCCGAGGAGGACCGCTGGTTCGAGACGATCTCGCTCGCGTACGGCGTACTGTCCGGCGCCGGGATCTCGGTGAGCCTCAACCCCTGGGTCACCGTCGGACACGCCGACCGCGGCCGGCTCGACCGGCTCGGCTTCGCCCCCATGGTCGCGCCCGACGGCCGGGCCGCGACGGCGCAGGCCTCGTTCGCCTGCCCGCGCTGGCGGGACTGGCTGGTCGGGCAGTACGGGCGCTTCGCGGAACTCGGGCTCCGGGTGCTCTGGCTGGAGGACGACTTCCGCTATCACAACCACTCTCCGCTCGCCTGGGGCGGCGGCTTCGAGCCGTTGATGCTCGAGCGGCTCTCCGCGCTCACGGGCGAAGCCGTCACCCGGGAGCGCGCGGTGCAGGCGATGACCAGGCCGGGCCCACCGCACCCCTGGCGCGCGCTGATGCAACAGGTCTGGCGCACCGCCCAGCTCGAAGTGGCCGGCCTGGTCAGCGCGGAGGTGGGACGGCGCTCCGCGGGCCGTTCACGACTCGGCCTGATGAGCTCGCGTCTCGACGCGCACGCGGTCGAGGGCCGGGACTGGACTGCCCTGTTCGAAGCCTTGTCGGTCAACGGGCGGGTTTCGCAGCGTCCTCACTTCGCCTGGTACACGGACGTTCCCGGGAGCGCGCTGAGCGGCCAAGTGTGGTTGCTCGAGGGCCAGCGCCGGCTGCGGCCCGAGTTCGTGCGGAGCGAGCCGGAGATCGAGAACTGGCCCTATACGTCGTGGGCGAAGTCCGACGTGCAGACCTGGTCCGAGATGACCACCGCGCAGTTCGCGGGCTCCGACGCGCTGCTGATCAACGCGTACCCGAACCACGAGCGGCACGTCGCGCAGCGCTACCCGCGAGTCGGCGGGATGCTGCGGGATTCGCGTCCGGCGCTGGACTGGATCGCCGAACGCTACCCGCGCGACTTCGAGTCCCGGGGCGTCGGACTGCCCTTCAGACCCGACGCCTCCGCGCACGTCCGCGCGCATGGAGGCGGGTTGTCGGAACTGGAGGTGGACCCCTCCCCCGCAGCGGACTTCCTGCTGCGCTACGGCGTTCCGGTCACGGCGGGGTCCTCGCCGGTCCAGGCGCTCTTCGGACAGCAGGCCTGGGCCTTCGACGAACGCGAGGTACACGAGCTGCTGTCCCGAGGTCTGCTGCTCGACGGCGTGGCCGCGCACGTGCTGTGCCATCGGGGTTTCGGCCCGCTGCTCGGTGTGGAAGTGCCAGAGCTCGTGGACCGCGAACAGCGCTCACAGCCCGGTCCCTATGCCCGCGAACGCCTCGTCGGTGCCGCGCTCGCCGGTGAGCTCGACCTCGAGCACAGCATGTTCAGCGTCAACGTGCAGCCCGCTCTGGCCAGGATCGAGCCGTTGCGCGGAGCCGAGATCTGGACACAGGTCGAAGCCGCGGACGGCGTCTACTGGGGCGCGGGCCGGACATCATTCCGCAACGAACTCGGCGGCCGGGTCGCCGTACTCGCCGCCACCGCCCCCGCCGAACTGCCCGGCAGCGACGCGGCACAGCTGCTGTTGCACCGGACCGTGCGCTTCCTCGAGGGTGCGAACCCTGAAATACCGCTGGTCAGCGGAGGGCCGTTCCTGATCCCTCATCTATCGAGAGTCGGCGGCGCCGCGCGCCTCGCGATCGCCAACGGGAGCACCGATCCGGCACGCCCGGTCGTCGACCTCCCCGCGCCCCCCGAATGGACACGCGCCACCAAGCTGGCGCCGCTGGCCGCTCCCGAAGCCGAATCAGCTTCCGTCGACGGACTCCGCGTGCACGTCGCGTCGGAGCTCGGCCACCGCGGATGGCTGGTTCTTGAATGGAAACCGCAACCCACGATGAAGTGAGGTAGTCGAGAATCATGCGTATTTCCAGGCCAAGGCGGCTCGCTGCAGCCGCCGCGGCCGCAATCCTCTTCGCACTCACGCTCCAGGGCGTCGCGCCGGCCACGGCCGCGACCGGCGCGACCGGCGCGACCAAGAACCCCACCCCCGGCGACACGACGATGACGGTCATCTCGTCCGACGCGATGGACGTCATCGTCGACACCACGTTCCCCGACGTTCTCGGCTACCAGTGGAAGGCCGACGACGGGGTTCTCGGCGGCCACTCGGGCACCGCCCCACAGCTCGTCCTCAACGGCACGGCCTACACCCCGACCGTGACCTCCACCACCGCCGCCGACCATGTCGACTATGTGATGAAGGTTGCGTCGATCGGCGCAACCCTGGACGCCGAGATCTCCGTGGCGAACGACATCCTCGATTTCAAGATCACCAAGATCGTGGACGGCAAGACGCCCATCACCACGGTGGCCATCCCCGGTCAGGCCCTCGTCTCGGTCAGCGGAAACCAGACCGGCGCCCAGTTGGCGGACGCGAACATCTACCGCACCTACTACGCCCCGGGCCCGAGCCTCGACACCGTCAAGTCCGTCAAGGACCTCTCCGTCGACGCCGCGCCGGTGCAGAACGAGGTCGCCATCCTCTCGGGCGACGGCGTCTCCTCGGCGATCTGGAGCAGCGCGATCCAGTCCTACGGAAACCTGCTCGTGCAGACGACAGCGAGCGGGGGCGTCAATACCACGGCCGCCTGGAGCAACACCTGGACGTACCGCGGCAACGACGGCAAGGCGGTCGCGTTGCCCGAGGCCAAGGTCGTGCTCACCGGCGACCGCAACGCTGACGGCAAGGTCGACTGGCAAGACGGCGCCACCGCCTACCGGGAGATCATGACCACGCCGGTCGGCGCTTCAGAGGTGTCGAACAACGTCGTCTCGCAGATCGCGTTCAACATGTCGAGCCAGGCGGAGACCCCGTTCATCGAGACTCTGGACGACATCAAGAAGGTGGACCTGAACACCGACGGCCTCGGCCAGTCGATCGAGGTCAAGGGGTACCAGGATCAGGGCCATGATACCGGCGACCCGGACTACGCTGGCGACTGGAACGTGGCGGCCGGAGGCCTGCCGGCGCTGCGGACCCTGGTGGCGGGCTCGAAGCAGTACAACGCGATCGTCGGTGTGCACATCAACGACGCGATGGAGTCCATGGACGCGAACGCGTTCCGTTGGAGCAAGACCACGGCTCCGACCGATCCGAGCAACCCGTACGTGTTCCAGGACACCGATTACATGATGAACACAGACCAGGACCTCGCCTCCGGCGACTTCGCCACGCGCGTCGCACAGCTGACGAAGGCGCTGCCAGACCTCGGGTTCGTCTATACCGACGCCTTCTTCAGCGAGGACTGGGACGCATGGAAGGAGGCGAACGTCGTCAACGGCCACGGCCTCCCGCTCGAGACCGAGTTCCCGACGTACGTCTGGCCCTACGTCGACTGGTACCACGACTCGAACGAATACAACAACGTCGGCATCAACAGCCAGATCATGCGCTTCATCTACAACTCGGACGCCGACGCCTGGATCCAGGACAGCCAGCCGATGCTCGGCGGTGCGCAGAACGTCGGCTTCGAGGGCTGGCACGGAGGCACCGGCACCGACTACAACGCCGCCATCGCCAACGTCTTCACCAACAACCTGCCCACCAAGTGGCTGCAGAGCTTCCAGATCACCGACTGGCAGAGCGACGAGATCGACTTCACCGGCGGAGTGAAGACGACGATGAACGGCAAGAACCCTGAGATCTGGCAGAACGGCGTGCTGCTGCGCGACGGCGCGGACGAGTTCCTGCCCTACGACCCGTCCACGGACGCGAAGATCTACGCATGGTCCGGCGACGGACAGCAGCGCACCTGGACGCTCCCGACGACCTGGGACAACCAGAAGAGCGTCACCCTCTACGAGCTGACCCAGACCGGCAAGGCCGACCCGGTGACGCTGCAGGTCAACGCCGCGCATCAGGTCACTTTGAACATCAAGGCGAACACGCCGTACGTGGTCTATCCCTCGGGCGCGGTCCTCAAGCCGATCAACCAGAACGGCACGCCCGCGCTGAACAGCGCGACGGCGAGCGGCGCGGACTACGGCCAGGGCGGCATAGTCAAGGACCCCGAGTTCTACACGCAGTCCTTCGCCGACTGGACGCGCGCCTCGACGACCGGTAGCACGCAGGGTGTCACCATCGGCACGGACGCCAAGGGCTTCCAGTACCTGCAGATCGCCGGCGCGGACGAGGGCCAGGTGAGCCAGACCCTCACCGGCCTGACGCCCGGCACGACCTACGCCGTCGGAGCGTGGGTGAAAGTGGTCGGACACCGCACCGCCTCGATCCAGGCCAGCGGGTACGGCGGACAAGCCGTGGCGAACTCGATCGATGCGCCCACCCCACCGCAAGACGATGCCGACAGCAGACTCTACGGACAGGATTACCAGAGGCTGCAGGTCCTGTTCACGCCCACGGCCGGCCACACGACAGCAGTGCTCTCACTGATCGGCGGCGCGGACTCGACCACGGGCGACACCGTCTCCTGGACCGACGCCGAGGCCCAAGCCGACCCCGGCGCGAACAACCATCCCGGCGGAGTCTTCTACGCGGAGAACTTCGAGCACGTCGCCCAGGGCTGGGGACCATTCATCCCGGGCATCTCGCAGGAACAGAGCGCCATGCTCTCCACGCTCAACCCCGGATACACCAGGGACACGATCGGCGGCGACCACTCTCTGCAGACCATTGATAACGGCAAGGGCCTGCAGTTCCGCACCTGGCCCGGCACGATCGCCTTCCAACCCGGACACGCCTACCGCGTCCAACTCGACTACCAGACCGATACCGCAGGGCTCTACGACTTCCAGGTGGGCGCGGACGGCCGCGGCAAGCCGATCGTCGACATCCCGCTGAGCGCGACCACGAACCGGGCACTCAACAGTGCGCCCGCCTCGACCGACCCGAAGCCCAACGGCTGGACCGACAGCCTTCCGCCGCAGTATTCGGCGCCGCATGCGAGCATCGACGCCAGCTTCACCGCGGGCTCCTGCGGCTCGGCGTACCTCGGCCTCTACCAGAACAACAACGGCAACGGATCCGGGGTCATCGACAACCTCGTCGTGACCGATCTCGGTCCCGCACCCAGCGCCGAGGACCAGTGCGACGCGCTCTCAACGCTGACGGTGAACGCGCCGGTCGTCACCCCCGGCAAGCCGGCCACGGTGACCTCGATGTTCACCAACACCAGTAAGGAGCCGGAGCAGAACGTCGATCTGGCTACGTCCATCCCCTCCGGCTGGACCGCGACCGGCGGCAACGCCGGGGCGGCGAGCGTCGCGCCCGGCGCCAAGCTCGTCCAGACCCTGCAGGTCACGCCGAGCGCCGATGCGGCCGGCCAAGCCAACGTGCTCGCCGCACACGCGACGTACACCTGGAACGGCGAGCAGGACGCGGTCAGCGGCACCGCCAACGCCCAGGCCGCATACGCGAACCTGGCGGCGACCTTCAACGACGTAGGCGTCACCGACAACTCGAATACGGCGCCCGGTGCTTTCGACGGAGGCGGTGACAGTTTCTCAGCCCAGGAACTCGCGGCGGACGGCGCGACCCCCGGTGCGAGCATCACGTTCGCCGGAACGAAGTTCGCCTGGCCCGACGTGCCGAACGGCACGCGGGACAACACGACCGCGCAGGGCCAGCTGATCAGCGTGAGCGGCAGCGGAACGCTCGGTTTCCTGGCCTCCGCGGCCGGAATTCAGCAATCGGGCGCTCTCACCGTCAACTACATCGACGGCACGTCCTCGACGGCGACCTTCGGTGTGCCCAACTGGTGCTGCGAGACGCAAACCGACTTCGGCGCACAGGTCGCGCTGAAGACCGTCGGCAACAACGCGCCGACCGGAAACAGGCAGAACGGCACCGAATACGACGTCTTCTATAACTCGGTGGCGCTGGAGCCCGGCAAGGAGGTGTCCTCGATCGTGCTCCCCGCCAACTCGGCACTGCACTTCTTCGCCGTGGCCGCTTCGGCTCCGTGACCGGATTCGAGTACTGAGGTGCCGCGCGGGGGAGCACGCCCGCGCGGCACCAGCCCCCTTCCGCCCGGCCCCCTGAAAGGGAACGAGAGCATGCGAGACCCAGACTGGTGGCGGCACGCGGTCGTCTATCAGATCTACCCGCGCAGCTTCGCCGACGGCGACGGCGACGGGATCGGGGACCTCGCCGGTGCCCGCCGGAAGCTGCCGTACATGGCGGGCCTGGGCGTGGACGCCGTGTGGTTCAGCCCGTGGTACCCCTCGCCGTGGCCGGACGGCGGATACGACGTGGCCGACTACCGAGCCCTCGACCCGCTCTACGGCACCCTGGCCGACGTGCGCGCGTTCATCGATCGGGCGCACGCCCTGGGAATCAGGGTCCTGCTCGATCTTGTACCCAACCACTGCTCCACCGATCACGCGCTGTTCCGCCAGGCCGTCGCCGCCGGGCCCGGCCACCCGCACCGGCGGCTCTTCCACTTCCGCGACGGGCGCGGCGAGCACGGCGAACTGCCGCCGAACAACTGGCGCTCGAACTTCGGTGGATCCGCGTGGACCAGGATCACCGAGCCGGACGGCTCGCCCGGCCAGTGGTACCTGCACATGTTCGCCCCCGGCCAGCCCGACTGGAACTGGGAGCACCCGGCCGAAGGCCTGCTCACCTTCCGACGCGGAACGGGCGGCAACCGGCTGATCGTGGCTGTGAACTTCTCCGACACCGAACGGCGCCTGCCGGAGCACGACAGGGTTCTGCTGGCCAGCGGACCGCTCGGCGCGGAAACGCTG
>NZ_DASZKT010000113.1:0-68521 GCF_035552695.1 Actinospica sp. | reverse complement strand
CCGCGGCCGAACCAGCGCGCGAACGGTCGGCCGCCAGTGCTCGGCAGGCCGGTCAGCCGGCGGCGCCAGCCTCCCGTGGAAAGGTCCGACAGGGTGCGCTCGGTGGCGACGATGGTGGGCTGGGCCATGGGTGCGGCCGCCGCGTCGGTGGAAGGCTGGGGATGGTCGAGGTTCCGCATCGCAGGACACCTGTCTCCGGATCAGGAAATCGACCCGGGATCTCACACCGCCCGCGACGACACCGATTCGATTATCAGTGCTCGAAATGTCGGAGGTATTTCCACTCTACTCCTTTATTTCGATTTCGGCGTCTGATCCACCCTCGGATTCCCAGGTGGCGATCCGTTCCGCTCCGGGGGTGCTACGGTGAGGTAGCTTGCCGTCACCACGGCGCGAAGCAGTGTCGCTCTCGCCGCGCCACATCCACGACGGCCTTCGAGTCTTCTTCCTCCTGGCGTACGCGTCACCGACAGGCCACGCGGTCGGGTTCTCAAGGAGGGACGTTCCGCGTGAGACCCGCGCCCTCCGTCCCCGAGCGCGGCCATCGGTCTACGCAGCCTGTGAGGCACCGCACTATGGTCACCTATGGATTCCTGAGCACGTACCCGCCCACGCAGTGCGGACTGGCCACGTTCAGCGCCGCATTGATGCGCCATCTGGCCGATCCGACGGCCGGAGAGCACTGCGGCGTCATCCCGGTGGTCGACGCTCCCGTTCCGCACTCCCGCCACGATACGACGGTTCGGCTGGTCAACGGCCAGGCCGTCAGCGCACTGCGCGCGACCGACGCCCTCAACGGCTACGACGTGATGATCTTCCAGCACGAATACGGCGTCTACGGCGGTACGGACGGCGAGGACGTGCTCGATGTTCTGGCCGGCGTGGAAATCCCCATCGTGGCCGTGCTGCACACGGTGCTCGCCTCCCCGACGCCGCATCAGCGCTCTGTCCTGCAGCAGGTCATCGACGAGTCCGCCGCGGTCGTCGTCCTGTCGCATACCGCCGAACGCGCACTGCTCGACGGCTACCTGATCGACGCGGAGCGCATCAGCGTGATTCCGCACGGTGCCGTCACGCCGACCGGCCCGCGCGGGCGACGGGCCGACGGCGGCTCCCCGCGGATTCTCACCTGGGGCCTGATCGGCCCGGGCAAAGGGATCGAATGGGCCATCGCGGCGCTGGGCCACCTGCACGACCTGCACCCCGCCGTGAGATACCTCGTCGCCGGGCAGACCCATCCGAAGGTGCTGGCCGAGCAGGGCGAGACCTATCGGGCCGCGCTTCGCGGGCAGGCCGAGACCTTGGGCGTCGCGGACCAGGTCGAGTTCGATTCGACGTACCGCGAGATCGAGCCGCTTACCGCGCTGGTACGCGATGCCGACCTCATCCTGCTGCCCTACGACTCCACCGAACAGGCCACCTCTGGAGTGCTGGTCGAGGCGATCGCGGCGCGCCGCCCGGTGATCGCGACCGATTTCCCGCACGCACGCGAGCTGCTCGCCGGCGGCGCCGGGATCGTCGTGCCGCACCGTGACCCCGCGGCGATGGCAGGGGCCATCCGGCGGGTGCTGACCGAGCCCGGCCTGAGCGAGTCGATGACGGCGCGTTGCGGAGACCTCGCGCCCGCACTCGGCTGGGACACCGTCGCCGACAGCTACCGCACCCTGGCCAGAACGCTGCTCGATACGAGGACCGGGCAGAAAGTCGCGCTGTGACCAGTTCCCTTTCGGCCTTCCCGATGACCGCCGTGCTCACGGCCGCCTTCACTCACCTGACCAGGCTCAGCGACGACACCGCCCTGTACGAACACGCCCGCTACGCCACGCCCCGCCGCGAACACGGCTACTGCCTGGATGACGTCGCTCGGGGTCTGGTCGTGCTGTGCCGAGACGCCGATCCCGACCAGACCTCGCCCGCGTACGGCACTCCGGAGCGAGACCGTCTGACCGAGCGGTACCTCGCGTTCACCATGCATGCGCAGGGCGCCGACGGGCGCTTCCACAACCGGATGGGCGTGGACCGGCGATGGCAGGACGAGCCCGGTCTCGGCGACTGGTGGGGCCGGGGAATGTGGGGCCTGGGCACCGCCGCGGCCCGCTCTCCGTTGCCCTGGGTGCGCGAGTGCGCTCTCGACGCGTTCTCCAGCAGTGCACTCATGCGCTCGCCGTGGCCTCGCGCCATGGCGTTCGCCGGCTTGGGCGCCGCTGAAATGTTGGCGGCGCATCCAGCCGACCAGACCGCTGCGGAGCTGCTTGCCGACGCGGCCAAAATGATCACGCGCATGGAGCCAGGCGCGGACTGGCCCTGGCCCGAGCAACGCCTCCACTACGCGAACGCCGTGTTCCCCGAGGTCCTCATCGCATCCGGGCAGCATCTTTCCGACGGTGACGCGCGCGAGTACGGCCTCGAACTGCTCGGCTGGCTGCTGGAGACGGAAACCAGTCCAGGACATCTGTCTCCCACCGGTTCCAGCGGCTGGACCGCCGGCGAGCCGCGCCCGTGTTTCGACCAGCAGCCCATCGAAGCCGCTGCTCTGGCCGACGCCTGCGCCCGCGCCTACGCGACCAACGGAGACGAACGCTGGCTCCGCGGCGTCGAACACGCCGTCGGCTGGTTCCTCGGCGAGAACGACCTGAGTATCGCGCTCTACGACCAGCACACCGGCGGCGGATACGACGGCCTGCACCCAGACCGGCACAACGCGAATCAGGGCGCCGAATCGACCCTCGCCCTGATCTCCACACTGCAGCAGGGCATCGCCTGCATGCCGCCGCGATGAACACACCGTCGGGCACTGATCCCGAACTCGCCACCCGCTCCACTGTGCGCATCATCCCCGACCCGGGTCGCGTGATCGCCAAGCTCTTCGTCCCCGGCGAGGAGGTCCCGGAGAACGAGTCACGCACCGCCGCGGTCATTTCCCGCGTGCTGAGCCTTGACGATGGGCAGGTCCACGCGGCGCTGGCGAATACCCTCGAATCCTTCGAAGGGCGTCATCGCGGTCTCCGCAGCACCTTTTCGAGCCATTTCGAGACGATCTCCCACCGCATCCCGCTCGGAAAGCCGGTCTCGAACGACCGGCGGCTGCTCATCGGCGCCTACTTCACCCACGAGTACGCGATCGAGGGGGCAGCCCTGTGCAACCCCTCCATGGTCGCCCACCCGGACCAGGACGGACTGGAGGAGGACCAGACCCGGTTCGTCCTGAGCGCCCGCGCGATCGGCGAAGGCCATCTGTCCTGCATCGAACTGCGCACCGGAGTCTTCGGGCCCGGCACGAGGATCGAGGTCGATCCGATCGCGCCGACCACCAGTCTCGGCCGTGCCCGGGCACCGGAATACGACCGTCGGCTTTTCGAGTCCGTGTTGTCCGTGCACGCCGACGACGACGAGGTCACGGCGTTCCTGCACCGGCACCTGCCCGCCCGGTTCTCCGCGGCGGACCTGGAGCACACGCTGCGCAACCTGCCGACGGGCCTGAACCAGCGCCAAGGGACCCACCGCACCGTCGAGCGCATCCGGTGGATAGCGGCGTCCACATACGACCTCGAATTCCCGACCGACACCGGCCTGTCCGAGCGGGTGCTCTGGCCGACCGGACCGACCGAGCGCCAAGGCATGGAGGACGCGCGGTTCGTCCGGTTCACCGAGGACGAGGACGACGAGGACGGGGCGGACGGCCCGTCGTACTACGCGACGTACACGGCGTTCGACGGGATCACGGTGGCGCCGCAACGCCTGCACACCCGCGATTTCCGCGTCTTCCAGGCGACGCAGCTCAGTGGCCCGGCCGCCGCGAACAAGGGGATGGCGCTGTTCCCGCGCAAGGTCGGCGGCAAGTACCTGGCGCTCTCCCGCTGGGACCGGGAGAACACGAGCATCACCGTCTCCGCGGACAATCAGACCTGGAGCGCGGCGCGGACGATCCAGACCCCGGCGCACAGCTGGGAACTGACGCAGGTCGGCAACTGCGGCTCGCCGATCGAGACCGACCGCGGCTGGCTCGTGCTCACCCACGGAGTCGGCCCGATGCGCACCTACAGCATCGGTGCCATCCTGCTCGACCTGGAACACCCGGAGCACGTCATCGCAAACCTCGAAGACCCGCTGATCACGCCCCGCGGGCACGAGCGCGACGGCTACGTGCCCAACGTCGTGTACTCCTGCGGGGCGATGCGCCACCGGGACACGCTCGTCGTCCCCTACGGCACCAGCGACACCGCGATCGGCTTCGCCACCGTCCCGATCCCCGACCTGCTCAGCCGGATGCGGCCGGTTCGGCCGGCCGGCTAGGGGACCTGGAGCACGGAGAGGATGTTGCCGGCCGGGTCGGTGAACCAGGCGATGAGCGGTCCGCCGCCGCGGACGATGCCCTTCTCATCCGCCTGGACGCCGGGGTAACGCTGGAAGACGACGCCGCGCTTCGTCAGCTCGTCGACGGCGGTGTCGATGTCCTCGACCTGGAAGTTGAGGATGGTGAACGTCGCCGGAACGTGCTGGTCACCCTTGGGGTACGCGATCACTTCTCCGCCGCCTGCCAGGTGCAGGGTCAGCAGGCCGTTCGCCTCGGACACCTCGAGGCCGAGCGTCTCTGTGTAGAACTGCTTGGCCGCTGGCACGTCGTTCACGGAGAATCCGCTGAACGCCTTGGTCTTGCCGAACATTGCCCGCTCCTTCCCGCCGGTTGCCGGCGCTGACGTGAACCTTCACGTTCAGTCAACCACGGCGCACTGACAGCCGCCGGTCGGTCGGTCGGCGCGCCGCACGCGATCGGCGAACCGCGTCACGAGCCGTCCGACGAGAGCGAGCGGAGACAGACGATGCTGGACACGGATTCGTTGACGAATTCCTCCCAGGCGTCCGTGGTGCTGGAGTCGGTGCACTGCTGCAGCGCGTCGGTGCTGTCGGATGGGTTGCAACGTAGCCGCGCGGTCGGGGGACCGGTCCCGCGCTCGGCGGCTGCCGGTTGGTGGGGAATTGCGGGGATTGGGGGCTTTCGCGGGGCTGGAGTGGCGGGAGATCACGGACGGTTCCCGGGGGGCGGGTGGCCTACGCGTGGCGCACGGGTTCTTTCCAAGGCCTTTGCCGGGAGGTGACCATGCTGTGCTGGAAGATCATGCGTGGGCTTGGCAGGATCCTGCATGTTGCATTTTTCAGGTTCGGTTATGCGGGCACACAGTCGGGGCACACGCGGTGAACTACTGCAAGACTTGTCGCAGGCATCTCAATGGCGCTGTGTCCTGTCCGGGTTGCGGCGCCACCGGGCTCGAGCTCTCGAACCCGCAGGACGCGCGTACGACGGTGCGCATGCCGGCCGTGGACGGGCCGCGGCGGGCGAAGGCGCACGCGCGGCCGCAGGTGCCGTCGGACGACCTCGACGGCGGGCCGGGCGCGGCGCCGCGCGGTGAGACCCGGGCGATGTCGCGGGTCGAGGCCCGGGCGGCGGCGAAGGCCGCCGAGAGCCGGGGCTCCCGCGGCGGGTCGCACGGGAGCGGCCGGGCGCAGGACGACGACGACACCCTGCGTCGGGGTCCGCACGCGAACCGGGCGGTGGAGGCGGCCGCCCGCGGCGGGTCGCACGCGAGCCGGGTGGCGGAGGAGTCCGCGCGCGGCGGTTCGCACGCGGCGGGCGGACGAGGCGCGTCGGCGGACACCGCGGACGAGACGGCGGCCACCGACCGTCGGAAGGCGCGCTCGGAACGGCGCGCTGAGCGGCGGCGCGGGGTCGGGCTGATGCTCACCGGCGGATTCGCGGGCATCGCGGTCGGCGGATTCCTGCTGTTCGGCACCGCGGGCGGAGGCGGCTCGTCCGCCCCGGCCGGGAGCGCGGCGGACGAGACGTCCTCGCCGGGCTCGGCGGCGCTGACGGTGAGCATATCCGCGTCGGCCGGCCACTCCGTCGGGGCCACGTCCATCATCCAGGTGCCGGTCGCCTCGGCCAGCAAGAGCCCGTCGGCCAGCGCCTCGGGATCCCCGTCGAAGTCCGCGACCCCGACCGCCCCGGCGACCACGCCCACGTCGAAGGCGTCGAACACGGCCTCGAGCACCGCGTCGGCCAGCCCGAGCACCGCCACCACGAGCGCTTCGGCGAGTCCGAGCCCGTCGCCGACGAACACGAAGACCTGGTGCTTCCTCATCTGCTGAGCCGGCTGACCTAGCGGAGCGAGCTGAGCCGGCCGAGCCGACGAGAGCGCGTCAGGTCGTGCGCAGCAGCGGCGCGAGTTCGACCAGCAGCGCGTTGAGCTCGTCGATCTCGGCATCCGTGTTCGCGGCCGTGACCTGGACGCGGAATCCCGCCTGGTCGCGCGGGACGAGCGGGTACGCGGCGAGGGTCACGTAGATCCCGCGCTTCCACAGCAGCGCCGCCACGTCATCGATGTCTGAGGCGTCCTTCAGCGGGACCTCGATGACCGGGAAGTCGCTGGTGTTCGGGCAGTCCAGCTTCAGCTCCCGCACCTGGTCGAGCACGCGCATCGTCTTCCGGTGCAGATCGGCGCGGATGGCGTCGCCGCGCGTCTCGTTCACCGCGAATCCGGCCAGCACGGTGGCGAGTGACGCGGTGGGGGAAGGCCCCGAGTACAGGTACGGCGCCGCGGCGAATTTCAGCAGCTCTTTGAGATCGGTGGGGAGTGCGATGAAGGCGAGGAGCGACGAGTAGGCCTTGGAGAAACCGCCGACGAGGATGAGGCCGTCATACGACTCGCCCAGATACCGGACCACGCTGTTGCCGCGCGCTCCGTAGAGCGAGGTCTCGTCCGGGCGCCGCTCGCCGATGACGCCGAAGCCGTGCGCGTCGTCCACATACAGCAGCGCGCCCTCCGCACGGCAGAGCTCCGCGATCTCGCGCAGGTGCGGCGGATTGCCGGTCATGCTGTTGATGCCGTCCATGCACACCAGTCGCGGCCGGTCGGCGGGGCAGCCGCGCAGCATCTCCCGCAGGTGGTCGAGGTCGTTCATGTGCCAGCGGTGCAGCGTCGCGCCCTGGCCCTTCGCGACGGAGCAGCCGTCGAAGATGGTGCGATGCGCCTGGGCTTCGCAGAACACGGTCCCGTGGTCGGCGAGGACCGGGATCACCGAGAGGTGGATGTGCGTGATCGTGGGCAGCACGAGGGTATCCGGCGCGCCCAGCAGCGACGTCAGCTGATCCTCGATATCCGGGTACAGCCGCGGATTGCCGAGCAGCCTGGACCAGCTCGGATGCGTGCCCCAGCGGCGGATCAGCTCCTCGGGCGCCGCCATGATCTCCGGATCGAGGTCGAAGCCCAGGTAGTTGCACGAGGCGAAATCCGCCAGCCAGTGCTCGCCGATCCGGATCCGGCGGCCGTCGATCTCCTCGATCACCGCGTCGTAGAGCCGGGTGACGTTCTTGAGCCGGGCGAGCTCCGTCCATCGCGGGGCGGGTTGGCCTGGTATGGAAGCGTATTGCGCCACATCGCGCGTCATCTGCTGCGTCCTTCCAGTTCCGCCGCGAGCGCGGCGACCCGGTCGACGGGCACGGCCGGGGAGTAGTAGTAGCCCTGCGCGTACCGGCAGCCCATCTTGCGCAGCAGGTCCCGCTGCGCCACCGTCTCCACGCCCTCGGCGACGACGTCGATCTCGAGCGCGTACGCCACCGTGACGATGCCCTTGAGCAGCCGCAGGTGCGAGGAGTCCTCGGCGATCCGCTCCACGAAGGAGCGGTCCGCCTTGAGGATGTCGATGTGCAGGTCGCGGAGGTACGCGATCGAGGAATAGCCGGTGCCGAAGTCGTCCACCGCGACGCGCACGCCGATCCGGGAGAGCGCGTTGAGGTTCTGCTGCACCTCCGGGCCGTGGTGGTGCAGGAACGCGGTCTCGGTGATCTCCAGGATCAGCAGGTCGGGGGGCAGCCCGGCCTCGGTCAGCTGCCGGTCGATCCAGTCCACCAGGCCGTCGTCGAGGAACTGGTGCGCCGAGACGTTCACGGTGACGCGGCGGGCCTCCGGGCCGACCCGGCCGGTGTTCCAGCGGGCCGCGTCCGCGACCGCCCGGGCCAGGATCCACTCGCCGAGCTGCACGATCTGACCGGTCTCCTCGGCCAGCGGGATGAACTGGTCCGGCGCCAGCAGCCCGAACTCGGGGTGCTGCCAGCGCACCAGCGCCTCGAACCCGGCCACCCGCTCCTTGCCGCCGCGCAGGTCCACGATCGGCTGGTAGTAGAGGAAGAACTCGTCCTTCGCGATCGCCGTGTCCAGCCGGGTGCGCAGCCGCACGCGCTCCATCGCGGCCTCGTACAGCTGCGGCCGGTAGCGGGTCCAGACGCCCTTGCCGTCCGCCTTCGCCGCGTAAAGCGCCAGGTCGGCGTTGCGCAGCAGCACGTCGGCCGCCTCGTCCCGCCGGGTGCCCGGGGCGTCCGAGCTGCTGGCCACGCCGATGCTGCCGCGCACCTCGGCCTGGGTGTCCCAGATCTGGAAGGGCTCGGCGAAGGTCCGCACCAGCCGCGCGGCCAGCGCCTCGGCGCCCTGCTCCGGCGAACCCTCGGCGAGCAGCACGGCGAACTCGTCGCCGCCGAAGCGCACCGGCAGGTCGCCCGGGCGCACCGCCATGGTCAGCCGCCGCGCCGCGGTGATCAGCAGTTCGTCGCCCGCGCGGTGGCCGAGGGTGTCGTTGACCTCCTTGAAGTTGTCCAGGTCGATCAGCAGCATGCAGACCACGCCGCCGGACTCGCGGGCCCGCTCGAAGGCCAGCTCTGACCGCTCCTGGAACATGGCCCGGTTGCCCAGGCCGGTCAGCGAGTCGTGGTACGCCCGCTCGTGCAGCTCAAGCATCATCGCCTTCGAGGCGGCCTGGCTGTCCTCGTAGCGCTGCTGCCGGCCCTGCAGCGACAACCGCGCCACGACCAGCGCGAACATCAGCGCCGAGAAGACCGCGATGACCGCCGCGTCCTTCACGTTGCGCTGGATCGCCTCGACCAGCAGCACGGTCGGCGCGACCATCGCGGCCAGCGCGAGCGGCACGACGCGGCCCGCGGTGAGCCGGCCCACGCGCTCGTGCGGATCGGTCAGCTGCCGCATCGACGGGTGCAGCGCCGCCGCGCCCCAGCAGATGTAGAAGATCACCCAGCCGAGGTCGGCCGGGGAGCCGACGTGCCACGTCCCGTACAGCCTGACCAGCGCGTACGCTATGTCCGAGCCCATCAGCCCGAGCGTGCCTGCCACCAGCAGCATCGGGGCCGCGCTGCGCACCCCGCCGCCGGTCAGCAGCCGCATGATCACCGCGAGCAGCAGCACGTCGCCGATCGGATAGGCGATCGAGACCGCGTTGTCGAACCAGCGCCCGGGCTGCGTCACCGTCGGGGTGATGGTGAACACCCAGATCAGCAGCGCGAGACCGCCGGCCAGCAGCAGCGCGTCGACCAGCGCCGTGCTGTCCCGGTGCGGGGTGCGCATCCGGATCATCATGATGAGCCCGATGGCGGCCAGCGGGTACGTGAACAGGTACGAGGCGTCGGCCAGCGAGGGGAACGGCTGGTTCTGGTGGAAGACGTCGGTGAGGACGTTGTAGATCGTGTCGCCGTTGATCAGCGTGAATATGGCCGCGGTCAGCAGGTACCAGGGCAGCCGGCGCGGCGGCGCGTTCAGCCGGGTGCCGACGAAGGAGGCCACGCAGCTGGACAGCCCGAGCGTGAGCCACAGGCCGAGATTCCAGTCGGGGACGGCGTAGTAGAACACCACGACCAGCGCCATCGCTGCCGCGAACCAGAGGGTCAGATACCTCAGCAGCTGCGGCGGGCGAACCGCGGATTCTGAATGCGACTCGTCCGGCACAGTCACTAGCAGAACACCCGTGTGGCCCAATTGGCAACGTGTGCCGTCCACCCGGAGGATGGACGGCACACGTCAGTGGCGTAGAGCGACGTGGGTCGCGCTCAGCCCTCCTCGACGACCAGCACCGGTCGCGGCGCCGGGACGACGCGCACGAACGAGCCGACCGGGAACTCGGCGCCCCGGTGCGAGGGCAGGTCGGCCTTCACCTCGGGGCCCTCGCCGAGCCGCACGGTCAGCCGCGTGGTCGCGCCGAGGAAGGTGGCCAGCAGCACCTGGCCCTCGCCCGGCAGGTCCGCGGTGCCCGGGGCCTCGGCGAGCGCCTCCAGGTCCAGGTTCTCCGGACGCAGCAGCACCTTGACCTCGGTGCCGGCCGCGGGGCAGGCGCCGTCCACGGCCAGCTCGCGATCGGCCACCCGGACCTTGCCGGCGTCGATGATCCGGCC
This sequence comes from Actinospica sp., assembly GCF_035552695.1. Lineage (NCBI taxonomy): Bacteria > Bacillati > Actinomycetota > Actinomycetes > Catenulisporales > Actinospicaceae > Actinospica > Actinospica sp. Next base: position 58,293 of record NZ_DASZKT010000113.1, on the reverse strand, counting down.
GGGCAGGTGGTTCATGGTGCCGACGAACTGGGCGACGAACGCCGTCGTCGGCCGGTCGTAGAGCTCCGCGGGCGCCGCGCACTGCTCCAGCCGGCCGGCGCGCATCACCGCGACCCGGTCGGCCATCGACAGCGCCTCCTCCTGATCGTGCGTCACGAACAGCGTGGTGATGCCGAACTCCTGCTGGATCCGGCGGATCTCGTCGCGCAGCTGCAGCCGGACCTTCGCGTCCAGGGCGGACAGCGGCTCGTCGAGCAGCAGCACCTTGGGCCGCACGGCCAGCGCGCGGGCCAGGGCCACGCGCTGCTGCTGGCCGCCGGAGAGCTGGTGCGGGTAGCGTCCGGCCATCCCGGACATGCCGACCAGCTCGAGCAGTTCCGCGGCCTGCTTGTCCCGCTCGGTGCCGGAGACCTTGCGCAGCCGCGGGCCGTAGCCGACGTTCTGGCCGGCCGTCAGGTGCGGGAAGAGGCTGTAGGACTGGAAGACCATTCCCATGTCCCGCTTGTTCGCGGGCAGCGGGGTCAGGTCCACGCCGTCCAGCGAGACGCCGCCCCGGTCCGGCCGGTCGAAGCCGGCGACGATGCGCAGCGCGGTGGTCTTGCCGCAGCCGGACGGGCCGAGCATGGCGACCAGCTCGCCGGGCGCGAGCGCGAGGTCGAAGCCGGCCAGCGCGTGCGTCGGGCCGAAGGACCGGTACAGGCCGGAGAGCTCGAGACTGACGCCGCGGGTGCTCGCGGCGTCCTGGGTGGGGGCGGAGGCGATCACGGACATCTACGAACTCCGGTCAGTGCGGCCGACGGCGCGGCGGCCGCCGAGGAAGGACACGAGGAACAGCACAGCCCAGGACAGCAGCAGGCTGAGCAGTGAGACGGCCGGGGCCAGCTGGCCGCTGGTGGCACCCTGGCCGTCCTGCACGATCCACACCGAGAACGGCAGGAACTGCAGGATCGAGGAGATCGTGTACTCGCCGAACACCAGCGCGAGGGTCAGGATCGCGCCGGAGAGCAGGCCGGAGCGCAGGTTCGGCAGAACCGCCCGCCAGATCGTCACCGGCCACGAGGCGCCGAGCCCGCGGGAGGCCTCGACCAGGGTCTTGAGGTCAACCGTGCGCAGCTGCGCGTCCAGCGAGCGGTACGCGAAGGGCAGCGCGATCAGCACGTAGACGATCGGCAGGATCAGCGGGAAGGTCTGGTTCTGCAGGTCCGCGGCGAGCTGGAACAGCGGCGTGCCTGGGTCCTGGTTCAGGCCCCAGCCGAGCACCGTCTGCACGCCGACGACCAGCGCCACCGGGGAGAGCACCAGCGGCACCATGGCCAGCGACTCGAGTATCGGCTTGAGCTTCGGCAGCCGCAGCTGCACCGCGATCATCGCCGGGACGAGCAGCACGTAGAGGATCACGATCGTCAGCAGCGCCACCTCGACCGTCATCCGCACGCTGGTGCCGAAGCCCGGCGCGCTGAACATCTGGCTGTAGGGGGCGAGGCTGAACCTGTGCGTGCCCGGCGTGTAGACGGTGAACCAGAAGGTCGCCGCGAGCGGCACCAGGAAGTAGACCGCCAGCACGCCCAGTACGACGACCCGCCACCAGCGGACCCGGCGCAGGTCGAGACCGCGCTTCTGCGGCGCGTCGACCGCAGCCGGGGACTGCTCGGTGATCGTCGTCATGATTCCAACCACTTCGCGCTGCGCTTACGCAGCGGCAGGTAGACGGCCATCATCAGGCCGCAGATGATGATCGTGTTGAAGGCCAGCGCCATGCCCAGGTTGTCCTCGCCGGCGATCACGTTGCCGGACAGGATGTTCGCGATCTGCGTCGTCACCAGCGGAACCGTGCCGCTGGTGAGCGCCTTGGCGGTGGCGTACGCGGCGAACCCGCTGCCGAAGCAGAGCACGAATCCGCCGAGCGCGGCGGGCAGCAGCAGCGGGCCGCCGACGTGCCGCCAGTACTGCCAGGAGGTCCCGCCCAGGTTCGCCGAGGCCTCCTTCCACTGCTCGCGCAGGCCGTCCAGCGCCGGCAGCGTGGTGAGGACCATCAGCGGGATCAGGAAGTACGGGTAGACCAGGGCCACGCCGGCGAAGGTCTCCAGCGAGAAGCTCGGCCACACGCTCTCGATCCAGGACAGGAACACCCCGCCGGTGCCGATGGTCGCGATGAAGCAGAAGGCCAGCGGGATGCCGCCGAAGTTGGCCAGCACGCCCGAGGCCGTGAGCACCGCCTGCTTGAAGTAGCGGCCCTTCGACTGCGCGATCGCGTATGCCGCGAGCAGGCCGACGATCGCCGAGATGACCGAGGAGAGCAGGGAGAGCCGAAGCGAGGTCAGCAGGCCGGTCAGGTAGATACCGTGCCAGGACGCCGTCAGGTTCGACAGCGTCGTCGCGGTCTGCTGCGTGTTCGGGTTCGTCTGGTGCACGCCCTCCCAGAGGATGGCCCACACCGGAAGACCCAGCGCAATGGCGCAGTACCCGAGGAGCGGCAGGACCGCTCCCCAGGCACCGAGCTTCTTGACGATGCGGATCATTATCCGAGCGCCGAGGCCCACGAGCCGGTGATCGTGTTCTGAGCGGCGGTCAGCTGCGACGCGGTCGGGTAGTTGACCGTTCCGGAGACCGTCGGCAGGTTCTTCTCATCGGTGGCGTCGAGGGTGTTGGCCGACTGCATCGCGGCGAACTCGGCCGGACGGGCGTAGCCGCCCATGAAGTCGTTCTGGCCGACGGTGGAGTACAGGTACTCCTCCCACAGCCGGGCGGCGGCCGGGTGCGGCGCGTACTTGTTGACGGCCTGGTCGTAGTACGCGGAGTACAGGCCGTCGGTCGGGATCGCGACGGTCATGTCGATGCCCTTGGCCTTGAGGTCGGAGGCGAACTGCGAGTTGTTGAACTCCCAGTCGACGGTGACCGGGGTCGAGCCGGCCTCGATGGTGGACTCGGTGTCGACCACGGCGTTGTACTCGCCGTTCGACTTCAGCTTCGAGAAGAAGGTGATGCCCGGCTTGATGTCGTCCAGCGAGCCGCCGCTGGCCAGCGAGGCCGCCCAGACCGCGGAGAACGCGGCGTTGGCGCTCGTCGGGTCGCCGCTCATCGCGACCTTGCCCTTGTAGTCCGCCGCGTAGGAGGAGTTGAGCAGGTCGGCGAAGGTCTTCGGGCACGGGGCCGGGGCCACCTTGGCCGCGACGCAGCCGATGGAGATGTAGCCGCCGTAGTCGCCGAACCACTTGCCGTTCGCGTCCTTGAGCGCGGTCGGGATGTCCGCCCAGGTCGCGACCTCGTAGCTGGAGAACAGCTTGGTGTTCGGCAGCGCGTGCGAGTTGCCGACGTCCACCACGTCCGGGGCCGAGGACAGGCTCTTCTCCTTCTCGATGGCGTTGATCTCGTCGCCGGAGGAGCCGTTCGGGTTGGTGTCGGTGATCTTGATGCCGTACTTCGCGGTGAAGTCGTCCATGATCTTGCCGTAGTTGGCCCAGGTGCGCGGGAGGGCGATGACGTTGAGCGAACCCTCCTTCTTCGCGGCCGCGACCAGCGCGTCCATGCCTCCGCCGGCCGAGGCCGAGGTGACAGTGGCCCAGTTGGCCGACGAGCCGGAGCCCGAGGTGGTGGATGAGTTACTGCTGCAAGCGGTGGCGGCCAGCGAAACGGCGGCGGCCGCGCAGGCGAGCTTGGCTATCCGGTGCATCGGAGTATCAGCCTTCTGTGAGGTTGAGAGGGGGACTTCGGTACTCCTCGATCAGGGCCGGGAGTTCGGCCACCTGGTCGAGCACCTGGGTGGCGCCGGCCTCGAGGAGTGCGGGGCGGTCGTGCGCTCCGGTGAGCACGCCCGCGACGATGGTCGCCCCGGATGCGGTCCCGGAGCGGATGTCGGAGACCGTGTCCCCGACCACCGCGACGGCCCGGGGGTCGTCGCCGGCGAGCCGGGCGGCCGCGGCCAGGATCATGTCCGGGTGCGGCCGGCCCCGGCCGCCGACTTCTCCCGGGCTCAGGGAGAGGTCGATCAGTCCGTGCCAGCCGAGGTGCCCGAGCAGCGCGTCGGCGGTGGCCCGGGAGAAACCGGTGGTCAGCGCGATCTTCAGGCCCGCGGCGCGCAGCTGTTCGAAGGTCTCGACCGCGCCGGGCAGCGCGCGGGTGAGCGAGATCCGCCCGCTGTAGGCGGATTCGAAGGCCGCGTTCCCCTCCTGTGCGGCCGCCTCGTCGCCGAACAGCGCGCGGAAGACGGTGATCTTCGACTCGCCCATGGTGTCCACGACGTACCGCGTCATCCGCTCGCGGTCGGCCGCGGACTCGACCTCGAGGGCGTCCAGGGCGGCGGCGAACGCGGCCAGGACCAGACCGTCGTCGGCGACCGTGGTGCCCGCCATGTCCAGGCAGGCCAGCCGGATCGGCGTAGTGCTCTCGCCACCTCGCTGGCGCTCGGTGTGCGTTCGCACGTGCGCTGAGCTTGATGATTCGCTCGCAAGCTCGCTCATGCGAGGTCCAATCCGTCGAAGGTCTCCCCGGCGATTCCTGCGGAGCAGGTCATGCCGCGTCCGCCGGGGGCCGTCACGGCGATGACGCCGGGCCGCACCGCGGAGCGGGAGTAGATCGAGCCGTCGGTGGTCTCGCAGTAGACGCCGGCCCAGCGGCGCCGTACGGCGGGCAGTTCGCGGCCGAGCAGAGCCCCGGCCACCTCGCGCAGGTGCTGGTACGGCGCCTCCTCGACGGCGAAGTCGAAGGGCTCGTCGTACGCGTGCGTGTCGCCGATGGTCAGGCCGCCGTCCGCGCGCTGCACCATGAGCAGCTGCATCCGGTGCTCGGCGGCGATCGGCGCCTGCGGGTCGAGCAGTTCCAGGCCCGCGTCGCGGTAGGCGGGGTAGTAGCGGAAGGAGTCGCCGTCGGCCACGGATGTGGTCAGCTCCTCGCCGAGCGGCTCGGTCTGCATCATCTGCAGCCGGCAGCGGCGGATCGGCAATGCACTGAGTTCGGCTCCCGCGATGCCGGTGAGCGTGGCGCCGGTGGCGAGTACGACCACGTCGCCCGCGTGCCAGGCGCCGGTGTGGTCGCGCACGCTGGCGTCGCCCAATTCCACCGCCTGGCGGTTCGGCAGCCAGGTGTAGCCGGGGAAATCCGCCAGCCGCGCACGGATCGCGCCGAGCACCTGGCCCGGCTCCACCGATCCGTCGGCCCGCGAGAACAGGCCGCCGAGGAACTCCCCGCGCAGCGCCGGGTTCAGCTCGCGGACGGCGTCGGCGTCGAGGAACTCGAATTCGCGCTCGACCGCGCCGGACCAGTCGGCGGCGGACTTCGCGACGGCCAGTTCGGCCTCGTTGTGGGCGACGGTGATCGAGCCGCGCGGCCGGAACCCGACCCCGGGCACGTCCTCGGCGATCTCGGCCCAGCGCCGCCGGGCGCGGCGGGCGAGGGCCAGTTCGTGCCCGTCGGCACGGCCGGACAGCCAGACGAGGCCGAAGTTGCGCACCGACGCGCCGCGCGGACCCGCCTCGCGCTCGAGATGCACCACCTCGAGCCCGCGCAGGCAGGCCTCGTACGCGTGCATGGTGCCGAGGACCCCGCCTCCCACCACGATCATCCGGGCTGACGCCACTGTTGCTCCGTTCGCGTTCCACCGGCCGCCGCCCCTTGCCGGACACCGCCCATCCCGACGTAACCTGTCTGGACAAGTGGATTTAGCCGGGCCACGGTAACGCGACGGTGAACAGGGTGCGATTTCCCGGTTTAGCCTGGCGCAATAACTGCTCCAGGCCTGGCGTGTCATCGTCCCAGGCGAATATCACGGTCCGATCGCGGTGCACTCGCGGTACGGTTGCGGGCTAAAGTCCAGAGCGAGAAAGGAGGCGGCATGGCGGCGCGTTACCAGCAGATTGCGCAGGAGCTGCGGGAGGCGATCCGGCAGGGGGAGTACGCGATCGGCACGTTGCTTCCGTCCGAGGGAGAGCTCGCGGCACACTACGCGGTGTCCCGTGGGACGGTACGTCAGGCAGTGGCCGTACTCGAACAGGACGGCAGTGTCGCGGCACGGCAGGGCGCACGGCGCGTGGTGCTCGGTGAAGTGCCGACGCACAGCTTCGCCGAGATGCAGAGCTTTTCCATGTGGGCCACGTCGCGCGGCCACCGCCCCGGTGCCAAGGTGCTCAGCGTCGAGGTCGGCGTCGCGCGCCAGGAGGAGGCCGACCGGCTGCGCGTCAGCGTGGGAGACGACGTGCTGCGACTCCAGCGCATCAGAACCCTGGACGACGAGCCGGTCATGGTGGAGCGTTCGTTCTTCCCGGGACTGGTCGCAGAGCACATACTCGCCATGGATCTGACGATGGGCTCGATCACCGAGCAGCTCACCGCTCTGGGTTTCGTGCACGCGCACGGCGACCACCTCATCGACGCCGTCAGCGCGACGACCCTCGAGGCCAGGCTCCTCGGCGTACGCAGAGGCAGCCCCCTGCTGCGCCAGCGCTGGCTCGCCTCCTCACCCACCGGCCAGCCGCTCGCCTGGTCCGAGGACAGCTACCGCCACGACGCCGTGATCATCAACGTCCGCAACTCGATGTCCGCGAACACCCTGGCGAGGCTGTCCGGCCGCGACAGCACCAACGGAAGCCCGGCCCGGACCCAGGGAGGCTAGGACCGCCGCTGCCCTTGACCGCCGGCCAGTGTCCAGAGTTCGGCCCACTGCTCGGCGGTCAGGTCCTTGGGCAACGCGCGGGCTGCAATCCGGTTTCGGTGGATCCACGCGTGCAGTTCGGCTCGGCGCACCCGGCCTGTGCGCAGGACCATCGCGGGAAGTCCTCGACCGGGGGACTGGAAGACCTGTTTGACGAAGGCCTGATAAGCGCGTTGCTCGGTGACGAGCGGGGCGGGTCGGCGGTGCATGGTCATCAGGCCGGCATCGACGGATGGCACCGGGCGGAACGAGGCCGCCGGGATGCGGCGGACGAGTCGGAAGTCGTACCAGGGCCACCAGGTCGCGGTGAGCATGCTGGCCCCTCCCACGCCGGCCCGGCGGCGCGCGACCTCCCATTGCACGATCAGCACCGCGCAGGTCCAAGCGCGTTCGGCCAGCAGCTTCCTGATGATGGCGGTGGTGAGGTGGAAGGGGATGTTTCCCACCACGGTGTGCGGGGTGTCGGGGAATCGGTAGCGCAGGATGTCGGCGCAGACGACCTCGGTGTCGGCGCTCGATGCCCCGTAGGCGCGCACCTTCGCGGCGAGGCGGCGGGCTCGTCGAGGGTCGATCTCCAGGGCGGTGAGTTGGCGGCCGAGCTGGGCCAACGGCCTGGTCAGCGCGCCGTCGCCGGCGCCGAGTTCGATGATGGGGCCGGACGTCCCGGTTCTGACGAGGCGTTCGACGGCGGCGATGAGGCGTGGGTCGGCGAGGAAGTTCTGGCCGAAATCCTGGCGCTGGTACGTGTCCATGAGTGCTCCGCGGCTGAAAGTGATCGGAGCCGGGCAGCACGAAGTGCCGCACCGGCGGATGACCGGATGCGGCGGGGCGTCGAGGATCGAAGAGGATCGGCCCGCCGCTAGGCGAGGCGGATCCGGGTGAAGTGCGCGCCGAATGCGCACATGGAGCCATACATGGGAGGGGACGCTAGCAGGGCCGCGCAGGGCAGGGCACCTGAATAAAGTCCCCGGCAACCTTTCGGAGCCCTTCCCCGACTGAAGGGGCATGAGATCCCGAACGAAGTTCACCGCCGCACCGCGACGTCCACCAGTGCGTCGTCGGCCGGCGGGGCGTACTGAGCGGTCCTGAGCCGAGCGGGGCTTACGGTCGCGCACGGCCTCAGGCGGCCGTGACGACCTCGATGCCGGCGGCGTCCAGCGCGCCCTTGATCCGCCGCCGCAGCTCCCGCGTCACCTCGACGTTCTTCTGCGGCGCGGTCCTGGCCTGCACCCGGATCACCACGGCGCCGCCGTCGAGGTTCTCGATGCCGAGCACCTGCGGCGGCTGCTCGTCCAGGAACTTCGGGCGCCAGGCCGTGTCGGCGTAGAGCTCCTCGGCCATCACGGCCAGCACCTCGTGCACCTGGCCGAAATCCTCGCCGTAGTGCACCGGGACGTCCACCACGGCCCGGCCCCAGCCCTGCGACTGGTTGCCGACCCGGGCGATCGAGCCGTTGCGCACGTACCAGATCTCGCCGTCGGCGTCCCGCAGCTTGGTCACCCGCAGGCCCACCTCGATGACGGTGCCCTTGGCCAGGCCGGTGTCGATCACGTCGCCGACGCCGTACTGGTCCTCGAAGATCATCGTGATCCCGGCCAGGAAGTCGGTGATCACGTCCTTCGCGCCGAGGCCGACCGCGACGCCCACCGCGGAGACCGAGGCCAGTATCGGGGTGATCGAGATCTGCAGCACCGAGATGACCATGAGCGTGCCGACGACGAAGATCACCGTCGAGGACACCGAGCGCAGCACCGAGCCGATCGCCTGGGTGCGCTGCCTGGTCCGCTCGGTCGCGACCAGCCCCGAGCCCTCCAGCATCCGGCCCGCGCGGCTCTCGGCCACCTGCGCCGCGTGCCGCACCACCTTGGTGATCGTGCGCGCGATGAACTTGCGCAGCAGGAAGCACACGATGATGATGCCGACGATCTTCAGACCGTTGTTCAGCAGCAGCGAGCCGTGCGTGTCCACCCAGCTCCTGACGTTCTGCGGGGCGAAGTTCGCGCTCGTGGACTTCGGCGAAGGGCTGTGCGACGAGGGGGCGGAACTGGCTGCGGCTATCGCGGACACGGGTCTGGTCATCCTCTCGCTCGGACCACGCACAACCTAGCGGATCCGGATGAGGGCACCGCGCGGCCGTCCACCCGCGCCAGGACCGAGCAAGGCTCTCACCTGAGCGTTCCACCGAGCCGTCGGCCGATGGCCGCCCGTCGGTACCTTGCCGTTCGGCCCGGGGTGGTCGGCGCCGGGAATGATCCGTGTCGTGCAGCGGCGGGAACGGAAGGGCGTCCCCGGACGTTGACTACCGTTGACCGCACCCCGGCCGTGATGCGAGGCTGCCAGCAGGCTCGCGGCGTGTGCCGGAGTGAAAACAGGGTGGCGCGGGAACAACTCCCACAGCCACACTAGGTTGTGTGCGGTTGCCCAGGCAGCCGCGCAGATGATGCCCTGCGAAGGGCGACGCGGTCGGGTGTGTGATTGTCAGCCCGATGCGGGCCCGTACGGGTCCGAGTCGGTCGGCAAACCCGGCGCGCGGCGGAGGGGCCATGGTTCCGTCATGGCCGTACCGCCCGCGGGTTCGACGTAGACGGACACCGGCGTTGTCGGTCGAGGGGTACCCGGAGTTCGGTGCGAGCCACGTGCCGGGCGCTGACGAAGGAGCCTCCGTTGCCCCATTCGCTGGTCCTCAACGCTTCCTACGAACCGCTGTGCGTCGTTCCGCAACGCCGTGCGGTGGTCCTCGTCCTCAACCACAAGGCCGTCACGCTCGAAGGCACGGGCGCCAGCCTGCACGCCGCGGGAACGCACGGAGTCGGCTGGGAGCTACCGGCCCCCTCCGTGGTCAAGCTCACCCGGTATGTCCGCGTCCCGCTGCGCCGCGGGGTCCCGCTCACCCGCCGGGCGATCTTCGCCCGGGACGGCGGCCGCTGCGTGTACTGCGACGCGCCCGCCACCAGCGTGGACCACGTCATCCCGCGCTCGCGCGGGGGCCAGCACGCGTGGGACAACGTCGTGTCCTCCTGCCGGCGCTGCAATCACGTCAAGGCCGACCGCCCGCTGGGCGATCTGGGCTGGCGGATGAAGCGGCTGCCGGTACAACCGAACGGCTCGGCCTGGCGGATCCTCTCGTCGGGCCGGACAGACCAACGGTGGCTGCCGTACCTGCGCGGATACGGCGCCGACGTGGATCTTCTGCCGTTCGAGCCCAAGGGCCCGGACGGTCTTTTCGTATCCGAGACCCTTCCGGACGGTGTTCAGGCCGTGACGGAGGAGCCTGTAGCGCACGCCGCGCCCGTGGCGAAGCCGGGAATGTTCCCGGCGGTCAGCCCGCTCGCCGCCTAGCAGCGCACGCTGACGTCCCCGCCGCCGCGCGGGCACGTCAGCGTGCCCGAGGGGAATGCGCATTGGCCACGCAGTACGAGCTCGCGATCGCGACCGACGCCGCGACGGTGAGCGCCGAGTTGGTGCTGCCGGGCGTGCCGCCGGAGCGCGCGTTGGCCGCGTTCACCGACCCGGACCTGGTCCGGCAGTGGTGGACGGCGGAACTGACGACCCATCTGGTATCCGGCGGCGAGTACCTGGCCCGCTTCCCGGCACTCGGCCAGACCATGATCGGCGTCGTCGAGGAGTACGTGCCCGGCCATCTGCTGGCCTTCACCTGGGGTTGGTCGCACCAGCCGGAGGCCGCCGGGCGCTACGGGGTGACCGTGTCGGTCTCGCCCGCGGCCCTCGCCGACGCGCTCGGAACCCGGTTGGAGGTCGTGCACGCCCCGCGCGCCGGGGTCGTCGTCGCGGCCGAGGACCCGGCGCCCGGCGAACACCGCGAGGGCTGGGAGTACTTTCTGCCCCGGGTGGCCGCCAGTCTGACGACCCGTTGAGATCTGATACGGCGCGGCGGGGTTTCACCGAACGCCTCGGCACGGAAGAATTACCTGCATGAGCCCCGGGCCCGATCTGCTCGCGCTGGCCCGCGCCTATGGCGTGGCCACCGAATACCACGACTGGCAAGGCCGTCGGGTGGAGGTGTCCACGGCCACGCTCATCGCCGTGCTCGCCGCCTTCGGCGTGCCCGCGAGCACCACGGCGCTGTGCCGAAAAGCGCTGCGCAACCGGCGCGTCCGGCGACCGCTGCCGACCTGCATCGTGCTGCGCGCCGAGCCGGGCGGCGGGACCGGGCGCGGCGACGAGGTCACCGTGCACGCCCCGGTCGACACGGCGCCGCGGCTGTGGATCGAGCTCGAGAACGGCGGCCGGCGCTACGACGTCTCCCAGGTGCGGTCCCGGGTCGGCGAGGTGGACGGCTTCGCCGAATACGACTACGCCATCCCCGCCGGGCTGCCGCTCGGCTGGCACACGCTGAGCGGGCACATCGGCGGCGAATCGCGCAGCTGCCCGCTCGCGGTCGCCCCGAACCGGCTGGAGACGGCGTCGGCCGAAGGTCGCGGCCGGGCCTGGGGCTTCACGCTGCAGCTGCACGCCGTGCGCTCGCAGCAGTCCTGGGGCATGGGCGACTTGGCCGACCTCACGCAGCTGGCGCTGCTCGCGGGCAACGACCTCGGCGCCGGATTCCTCGTCATCAACCCGCTGCACGCCTCCAGCGGCGTCAAGCCGATCGACCCCTCTCCCTACCTGCCCGCCTCGCGCCGCTACGTGGACCCGGCGCATCTGCGGATCGAATCCACGTACGAATACGCGTACGCCCCGCCGTCGATCCGCCAGCAGGTCGATTCGCTCGGCGACGACCTGCGCAAGGCCGGGCCCGCGGGCGATCTGATCGACCGGGACGCCGTGTGGGACGCGAAGATCAGTGCCCTGCGGCTGCTCTACGAACTGCCGATCGCCGAGCGAGGCCCCGGCCGGGACGCCGACTTCCGCGCGTTCCTGCGCCGCGAGGCCGAGCCGCTGCGGACCCACGCCACCTGGATGACGATCGTCGAGCGGCACGGCCGGGACGAGTCGAATTGGCCGAAGGGCCTGCGCAACCCGCAGAGCGCGCGGACGCGTTCGTGGCAGAAGGCCGAGGCGGCCGAGATCGACTTCCACTGCTGGCTGCAGTGGCTGCTCGACGAGCAGCTCGCGACCGCGAAGACCGCGTGCCGGCGGGCCGGGATGCCGTACGGGATCATCCACGACCTCGCGATCGGCGCGCAGTCGGACGGCGCGGACGTGTGGGCCGACTCCGAGGTCTACGCGCACGGCGTGATGGTCGGCGCTCCGCCGGACGAGTTCAACACCTCGGGCCAGAACTGGGGCTCGCGGCCCTGGCGGCCGGACAAGCTCGCTGAGACGGGCTATTCGTCGTACCGGCGGATTCTCCAGGGCACGCTGCGGCACGCGCACGGACTGCGGATCGACCACGTCATGGGCCTGTTCCGGCTGTGGTGGATCCCCGAGGGCGCGACAGCGGATCAGGGCACGTACGTCAGCTATGACCACGAGGCGATGCTCGGCGTGCTCACGCTCGAGGCGCACCGGTCCGGAGCGCTGCTGATCGGCGAGGACCTCGGCACCGTGGAACCGTGGGTGCGCACGTCGCTGGCCAGCCGCGGGATCCTCGGCACCAGCGTGCTCTGGTTCGAGCGCGACGCGAACGGCAATCCGCTGCACGCGGCGCGCTGGCGGACCGAGAGCCTGGCGACCGTGACGACGCACGATCTGCCGCCGACCGCCGCCGTGCTCGCGGGGGAGTCGCTGGACGCGTCCGACTGGCTCGCCGCGCTGCGTCGGGAGGGCCTGCTGCGCCGTGGCGCGGGCGAGCCGGAGACCGTGGACGCGCTGCACCGCTACCTGGCGTGGACGCCAGCGCGGCTGGTCGGGGTGTACCTGCCGGACGCGGTCGGCGACCGTCGCCCGCACAACCTGCCGGGCACCGACGCGGAGACGTACCCCAATTGGCGGTACCCGCTCGCCGACGGCCGGGGCTCGCCGGTGCTGCTGGAGGACCTCGCCCGCAACCCGCGGGTCCGCTCGCTGGCCCGGGCGCTGCGCATACTGGGTTGATCTTCGCCATCGATACGCGACCTGGCTGCATGGCCGGAACCCGAGTCGAGTACCGTTGTGCTGTGACTATCAGATCAGCAAAGCGTGCCGCGGTGCGGGCCGGGACCGTGGCCGCGCTGACCGCCGTCCCGTTGCTGGCCGCGGGCTCGGCCTTCGCGACCGATTTCCAGGGCGAGGACGCGGGTCCCCGGCTGTCCGTGCTGACCACGATCGGAATCTTCGTGGGCATCCCGGTCGGCCTGTTCCTGGTGATCACCTTCCTGGTGATGCTGCCCGGCTGGGTCAAGGGCGACAGCAACCGGGCCGAGATCGGCTGGGACGCCAAGTCCGCCGCGAAGACCGAGGCCGCGGCCCCGGCCGAGGAGAAGACGGGTACCGAGGCCAAGGCCGGCGCCGCCTCGAGCGGAACCGGTGGCGCAAGTGGCTCCTGGTGAGGCGACGGTGATCGAGTCCGCGCAGATCCAACGGGCCATCAAGATCGCCGAGAAGCGCACCGGCCTGAACTGGTCGGTCTTCGTCGGCGACCTCGGCGCCGAGCCGCGCGCCGAGGCCCTGAACCGGCACGGCGCCCTCGGCCCGGCCGCGTCAGAGTCCGTGCTGCTCGCCGTGGACCCGGCCGCGCACCGGCTGGAGATAGTGACCGGCACTCGTGCCCGCAGGCGCCTGGACGACCGCTCCTGCGCCCTCGCCGCGGCCAGCATGGCGGGCACCTTCGCCGTCCGCGACCTCGACGGCGGCATCGCCCGCGGAATCCTCGCCCTCGTCGAGCACGCCCGTCGGGGCTGAGCCGAACAAGCGACATATTCGAGACCATCAACGGCCTCGTTCACCCGCATGGGCGAACGAGGCCGTTGATGGTCGGTGGATAGCGCCTACGCCCTGGCCGACTGCGCCGCCGCGCTGCCCGCGTAGAGTTCGGCGAGCAGTTCCTCCTCGGTGGCGCCGCGTCGCCAGTAACCGGTGAACGTGACGCGTTTGCGGTCGAAGGCGCGGGCGTCGGGGGCGGCGCCGACGAGGTGGCGGCGCAGGCGTCTGACTTCTCCGGCTTCGCCGCCGATCCAGGCGTAGGGCGTGCCGTCGGGCAGGCGGGCCCCGCTTACGGCGTGGGTCAGCGAGGGTCCGCGGCCGCGGACGAGCCAGGTGATCTCGGCGTCGGCCCAGGTGTGCAGCGCCTGGACGCCGTCGCAGTGGGCTACCTCGATCCACGCGCGGACCGGCGTGGCCGGACTGATCCACTCGAGGATTCCGGCGACGGCGGGGAGTGCCGACTCGTCGCCGGCCAGCAGGATCCAGTCCGTTTCCGGGGGCGGGCGGAAGTCGATGCCCGCGTTGTCCGCCTCGCTGGGGCCGAGCGCGGTGATGCGGTCCCCGGCCAGGCAGTGCAGCGCCCACGCCGCGGCCGGGCCCGGGCTCAGGTGCACCGCGAAGTCCACGTCCACCTCGCCGAGTTCGCGCCGCTGCTCGCGCACCGTGTACGTGCGCATCAGGGCACGCACACTCGGGTCCATTGCGCGCCACCGCGCGTACCAGTTCTCGCCCGCCTCCACCGGTACGTTCGCGAGGTCCTGGCCGGGCTGTGGAAAGAAGAGCTTGAAGCGTTGGTCCCGGCCCCCTGACGCGAACTCGGCCAGGCCGCCGGGCGCGGCGCCGCGGAACGTGACCCGCTGCACGCTCGGGCTGACCCGGCGCGTGCGCGCGACCTCGAACTCGAAGAACCGGTAGCCCATCTCAGGCCACCTTCTTCGCGTTTCGCAGCGCGTCGGCGAAGCCCTGCACGATCGGGCCGATCGCCGTATACGAATAGCGCGATTCGGAGTTCCAGGAGACGATCTGATCCGCCCTCACCGCGGGCAGCGCGGTCCAAGTGGCCTTGCCGGTCAGGTCGGCAGGCTGCAGGGTGCCGGTCCGGTCGTCCAGCAGGATCACGTCGGCCTGGTACCTTCCGGCGTTCTCCCAGCTCAGGCTCTCGAAGAAGCCGCCGACCACGTTCGTGGGCCGGATGAACGAGACGCCGAGTTGCTCGAAGTAACTCAGGTCCGGATAGATCTTCGGGTTGCTGATGTAGAGCAGGTCGGCGCTGGCCGAAGCGGCCATGACCGTGATCGTGCTCTTACTCTTCGCCGCGCTGCGCAACTGCTCGACGGCCTGCTGGAACGCGGTCTTGGCGGTAACCACGGCGGACGCCGTCAGGTCGGCGCCGAGCAGTCCGGCGAGCTTCTCGTAGTGCGCGAGCGGCGTGGTCAGCGGTTCGCTCGCGACGGTGATCCCGATCGTCGGCGCGAGCTTCTCGATCTTCGCCAGGCTTGCCGCCGGGACGTACCAGAGCGAGTCCTTCTCCCACATGTCGGTGATCAGCAGCTGTGGGTTGAGCTCGGCGTACTTCGCGACGTCGAACTCGCCGTACGCGTTGCCGAGTACGGTCAGCTTGTCCACCGGCAGGTTGCCCGCCATCGGGTCCGCCTTGCCGTTGGCCTGCCTGGTCGGCCCGAACACGCCGACGATCCGGTCGGTGACGCCGAAGTCGTAGAGCGCGGCGGCCGTTCCCGTGTACGCGACGACCTTCGTGGGCGCGGAGTCCAGGCGCACGGCCGCGCCGCGGTCGTCGATGAACGTCCAGGGTCCGCCGCTCGCACTCGACGAGGCGTCAGCCGTCGAGACGGTCGCGCTGCACGCCCCGAGCAGTCCGATCGCCCCGAGTCCGAGCCCAGCGCCGAGGCCGGATTTCAGCACGCGGCGGCGGCTCGGGTGTGTCATCAGGCCGGGGCGAGTCCTGTGCCGGCCGGCGGTCCGGAGTGCGGGCAGGGCCATGGGCGGTCCTCTCTCGAAATGGTGTGACTTAGGGTAGCCTAACCTAAGCTTCGATCAAGCCCCCGGGAGTCCCATGCCGACCCGCCGAGCCCTCGGAATTGCTGTCGCGCTCTGCGCCCTACTGGTCGTCTGCGTCCTGAGCCTCGCGGTCGGATCCCTGCCGCTCGCTCCGTCCGCGGTCTGGCACGGGCTCACCGATCCGGCGTCCGGCGCGTACGCCGTCGTGCACCAGATGCGGCTGCCGCGCACGCTGCTCGGCCTGCTCGCCGGGACCGCGCTAGGCCTGGCCGGGGCGGTGATGCAGGCGCTGACCCGCAATCCTCTGGCCGACCCCGGATTGCTGGGCGTGAACGCGGGCGCCTCCGCGGCGGTGGTCACGGCGACCGCGTTGCTCGGCATCTCCAGCCTTGGCGGGTACATCTGGTTCGCGCTCGGCGGCGCGGCGGTCGTCTCAGTGCTCATCTACGCGATCGGCGGCGGAGGTTCGAGCACGCCCGCGCGGCTGGCGCTGGCCGGAACCGCCGTGAACGCGGCGCTCTACTCGTACGTCGGCGCGGTTGAACTGCTGGACACGGACGCGCTGGACCGGATGCGTTTCTGGACGGTCGGATCCCTCGCGGACGCCGAACCCGGCACCGTGCTGCGGATCACGCCGTTCATCCTCGTCGGCGTGCTCCTCGCGCTCGGCTGCGCGAAGCCGCTCAACACCCTGGCCCTCGGTGACGATGCCGCCACGGCCCTCGGCGGTAGACCCGCGCTCACTCGTGCCGTCGCGATCATCGCCATCGTGCTGCTGTGCGGCTCGGCCACGGCCGCGTGCGGGCCGATCGTGTTCGTCGGCCTGATGGTCCCCCAGATAGCCGCGCGAATAACCGGTCCCGACCTGCGTTGGCTGCTGCCGTACAGCGCGATCCTGGCTCCGATTCTGCTACTCGGCGCGGATATCGTCGGCCGGGTCATCGCGCGGCCCTCAGAGATCGAGGTCGGAGTCCTCACGGCCGTCGTCGGCGGACCGGTCTTCCTGCTCACGGTCGTCGGGCGGCGGCCATGAAGCGCTCCGCGGCCGTCTCAGCGGTCTTCATCGCGCTCGCCGCCGTCGCCGCGATCCTCACTGTCAACGTCGGCCAATTCACCGGCGGCATCACCGAAGCCGACGCATTCACCATCAACGAGTTGCTCCTGCCGCGAATGCTCACCGCGGTCCTGGCAGGCGCCGCGCTCGCCCTCGCCGGAGCCGTCTTCCAGTCCGTCACGCGCAATCCCCTCGGCAGCCCGGACGTGCTCGGCTTCACGCAGGGGGCCGCGACGGGAGCGCTCGTCGGAATCCTCGCGCTCGGCGGGGGAGTGGTGGCCGTCGCCGCCTCCGCATGGATCGGCGCGGTCGGCTGCGCGGTCGCGGTCTATCTCGTCGCGCGCCGAGGCGGCGTGACGGGTGGGGCCAAGCTCATTCTCGTCGGCATCGGCATCGCGACGATCCTCAGCGGCGTCAACGAATACCTGATCACCCGCGCGAACATCGTCGACGCGGCGGCCGCGTCGCTGTGGATCACGGGGAGCCTCGACGGGAGTTCATGGCCGGGCGTCGTCCTGCTCGCCGTCGCCACGCTCCTCATCGCCCCCGCGATCCTGCTCGCCTCCCGGTCGCTGCGCATCCTCGAACTCGGCGACGACCTCGCGACCGGCCTCGGCCTGCGCGGCGAGCGAATCAGACTGCTCACGCTCACCGGCGCGGTGCTGCTGGCGGCCACGGCGGCGTCGCAGACCGGCCCTATCGCGTTCGTCGCCCTCTGCGCCCCGCACATCGCGCGCCGACTGACCCGACGCAGCGGCCCCAACCTGGTTCCGACACTCCTACTCGGCGCCGCGCTGATGGAGTGGGCCGATTACCTTGCCCGGCACGCGATCCCCGGCCGCGAGCTGCCGGTCGGAGTCGTCACGGGCGTGCTCGGCGGCGGCTATCTCATCTACCTCCTCGCCCACCAGCGCAAGATCGGACAGCTATGAGCAGGCTCGCGACGCACGGCCTCACCCTGGCTTACGGCCGTCGCCAGGTCATGCGCGACCTGGACGTCGAGATCCCGGACCGCTCGTTCACCGTCATCATCGGCGCCAACGGCTGCGGCAAGTCCACCCTGCTCCGCGCCCTCGCGCGCGTACTCAAGCCCGCAGCAGGAACAGTGCTGCTGGACGGCAGGGCGATCGGCGAATACCCGAGCCGTCACGTGGCCCGCACGATCGGCCTGCTGCCTCAGTCCCCGATCACGCCGGACGGCATCACGGTCGCCGAACTCGTCAGCCGCGGCCGCTTTCCGCATCAGGGAGCCCTGCGCCGGGAGTCGGAGCCCGACCGCGTCGTCATCGAACGCTGCCTCGCCGAGACCGGGCTGACCGACCTCAGCCAACGTCCCGTGGCCACTCTCTCCGGCGGCCAGCGGCAGCGCGCCTGGATCGCGATGGCGCTCGCTCAGGACACCGAACTGCTGCTGCTCGACGAGCCGACGACCTACCTCGACCTGGCGCATCAGATCGAGGTGCTGGACCTGTGCGCCCGGCTGCACGCCGCGGGCCGCACCGTCGTGGCCGTTCTGCACGACCTCAACCAGGCCGCCCGCTACGCCTCGCACATGATCGTTCTGCGTGAGGGCGCCGTCATCGCGGAGGGCGCGCCCGGCGACGTCATCACGGCTAAGCTCGTCGAACAGGCCTTCGGGCTGCGGGCGCGGATCATCGAGGATCCGGAGACGGGGACGCCTCTGGTGATCCCCCTTCCCACCCAAGTTACCGCCAAGTAGGATCCGATCGAGAGCGCCGACTGATTTCAGCGGCGACCGAGCAGCGGAAGGTGCGGTCCGTCCATGTCTTCAACGGAGCAGCGGGATCGGGATCGGCCCTGGGTGATGCGCACGTACGCGGGCCACTCCACCCCGGCCGAGTCCAACGCCCTGTACCGGCGCAACCTGGCCAAGGGGCAGACGGGCCTGTCCGTGGCCTTCGACCTGCCCACCCAGACCGGCTACGACGCGGACGCGGAGCTGGCCGCCGGCGAGGTGGGCAAGGTCGGCGTTCCCGTCGCCCACCGCGGCGACGTGGCGCGGCTGTTCGAGGGCATCCCGCTGGCCGAGATGAACACCTCGATGACGATCAACGCCACCGCGATGTGGCTGCTCGCGCTCTACCAGGTCGCCGCCGAGGAGCAGGGCGCGGACCCGGCGCTGCTGGCCGGCACCACGCAGAACGACATCATCAAGGAATACCTCTCGCGCGGCACGTACGCCTTCCCGCCCGGCCCCTCGCTGCGGCTGACGACGGACACCATCGCGTACACCGTGAACGCGATGCCGAAGTGGAACCCGATCAACATCTGCAGCTACCACCTGCAGGAGGCGGGCGCCGAGCCGGTCCAGGAGATCGCCTACGCGCTGTCCACGGCGATCACCGTGCTCGACGCCGTGCGCGACTCGGGCCAGGTCCCGCCGGAGCGCTTCGACCTCGTCGTCGGGCGGATCTCCTTCTTCGTCAACGCGGGTGTGCGCTTCGTCGAAGAACTCTGCAAGATGCGCGCGTTCACCCGTCTCTGGGACGAGATCACCCGCGAGCGCTACGGCGTGACCGACCCGTCCGCGCGCCGCTTCCGGTACGGCGTGCAGGTCAACTCGCTCGGCCTGACGGAGGCTCAGCCGGAGAACAACGTCGCGCGCATCGTGCTGGAGATGCTCGCGGTCACGCTGTCCAAGGACGCCCGCGCCCGCGCCGTGCAGCTTCCGGCCTGGAACGAGGCGCTCGGCCTGCCGCGTCCCTGGGACCAGCAGTGGTCGCTGCGCCTCCAGCAGGTCCTGGCCTTCGAGTCGGACCTGCTCGAATACGGCGACCTCTTCGACGGCTCGCACGTCGTCGAGGCGAAGGTCGACGAACTGGCCGAGGCGGCTAAGGCCGAGATGCGGCGGATCGAGGAGATGGGCGGCATCGTCCCGGCCGTCGAATCCGGATATCTGAAGTCGCAGCTGGTCGGCAAGCACGCCGAGCGCCGGGCGCGCATCGAGACCGGCGAGCAGATCGTCGTCGGCGTCAACAAGTTCCGGGAGACGGAGCCGAACCCGCTCACCGCGGACCTCGACGCCGCGATCCAGAGCGTGGACCCGGCGGTCGAGCAGGCCGCCGCGGACGCTCTGAAAGTGTGGCGCGCCGAGCGGGACAACGCGGCCGTCGACGCGGCGCTGGCCCGGCTGCGCAAGGACGCCGCCGACTCCGCCGTGAACCTGATGCCCGCCACGCTCGAATGCGCGCGCGCCGGCGCCACCACCGGCGAGTGGGCCGGCGCACTCCGCGAGGTCTTCGGCGAGTTCCGCGCCCCGACCGGCGTCGCCGCGGCGGCCGTCGGCACGCAGGTCTCGCCCGAACTCGCCGCGCTACGCGAGCAGGTGCGCGAGGTCGGCGAACGGCGCGGACGCAGGCCGCGCATGCTGGTCGGCAAGCCCGGCCTCGACGGCCACTCCAACGGCGCCGAACAGATCGCCGTGCGCGCCCGCGACGCCGGCTTCGAGGTCGTATACCAGGGCATCCGGCTCACCCCGGCGCAGATCGCCGCGGCCGCCGTCGCGGAGGACGTGGACGTCGTCGGCCTGTCCGTGCTCTCGGGTTCGCACCTGCGCATCGTCCCGGACGTACTGCGCCTGCTCGCCGACGCCGGCGCGGCCGAGATGCCCGTCGTCGTCGGCGGGATCATTCCCGAGGCCGACGCCGAAGTGCTGTTGCGACAGGGAGTGAAGGCCGTATTCACGCCGCGTGACTACGATCTGACGGCGATTCTGGGCAAAGTGCTCAGCCTCGTGGCCTGATTCGCCCGATTTAGCAAGAAAAACACCTGTGCCGGGAACACGGCTGAACGTCGTGTTCCCGGCACAGGTGTTTAACGCTGATTCACCCGAGAATTCCTCCCGGATTCACCGCGCCCGCGCCGAGACGGCTCAGGCGTTGGCGTCGGCCTTCACCCCGGCCTCGGCGGCGGCGTCGATGTCGTGCTCCTTGATGAACTCGTCGCCGAGCACCTGGTGCGCGGCGTGCAGGTGGTCGAGGTCCACCTCGCCGTTCTCCGACGCGTGCCCGTCCAGCGCGGCCAACACCCGCTCGACCGGCCCGTGGTCCCCGCCGAGCCGCTGCTCCGCGTAGACGGCTATGCCCAGCTTGAGGAGCAGCTTCGCACCGTGACGGTGGATGTTCCACTCCTCGATGCTGTGCTCGGTCTCCTCGAAGGCCTTCTCCGAGACCTCCATTGCCTTTGCCAAAAAGCTCATCGCAATCCTCAGTTGTCCACGGGAGGCGACTGAGCGCTCCCCCTCAGGCATGACAGTCAATACCCGCGCACTTTACTCCACCGGAGGTGACACCGCGTAGGGTCCGTTGCGGGGCAAGGCAATCGAGAGAGCAATCGTTAGAACAACCGGGATTCGACGTCGTCGAAACCGCGCAGTACGTCGTAGTCCAGCACCTGGCAGCCGATGCCGCGGTCGGTGGCCAGCACCCGCGCCTGGGGTTTGATCTCCTGCGCGGCGAAGATTCCCCGGACTGGCGCGAGCAGCGGATCGCGGTTGAGGAGCTCCAGATACCGCGTCAGCTGTTCGACGCCGTCGATCTCGCCGCGGCGCTTGATCTCCACGGCGACGGTCGTGCCCCTGGCGTCCTTGCACAGGATGTCCACCGGGCCGATGGCGGTGGGGTATTCGCGCCGGACGAGGCGGTAACCGGGGCCGAGAGTCTCGATCTGCGCGGCCAGAAGTTGTTGCAGATGCGACTCGACGCCGTCCTTCTGCAGGCCGGGGTCGACGCCGAGCTCATGGGATTCGTCGTGGAAGACCTCTTCCAGGCGGATGATCAGCTTCTCGCCCGCCTTGTTGGTCACCGTCCACAGGCCCGGCTCCTCCTTGACCGTGCACGGCGGGCTCATCCAGTTCAGCGGCTTGTAGGAGCCGCCGTCCGAATGCACCAGCACCGAACCGTCGGCCTTGTGGATGAGCAGGCGCTTGGCGCTGGGCAGGTGGGCGGCGAGGCGTCCGGCGTAGTCGACGCTGCACTGGGCGATGACGAGGCGCATCCGGTCAGCCTAGTCCAGGCGCGTGCGTCGTTCGCACGCGTCGCCCGACGCGTGCGACGGTCGGATCAGTGTGCTGAACGGACGTCCGGTCACGCGTGAATATCGAGCGCCCCCTCGGTGAAGGTGTGAGGAGCCCCCGGCGCGGTCATTCATTTCTGTGAGCGCACCATGACAGCTGCGACGCCTCACGAAATGAGAGTGGAGCCCACACATGTCCCTGGACGTCACACCGGATCTGCTGGCGGCCGCGGAGCGCGGCGAGATCGCCGACGCCGAGTTCGCCGACTGCGTGCGCACCTCGCTGCCGTACGCCTGGTCCATGATCAGCACTCTGTCGACGCGGCTGCACGTCGAGGGCGGCCCGTTCGCCGACAACACCACTCCGCCGGCCACGGAGCCGGAGCGCGGGCAACTGCTGCGGGCCCTCGCGTCCGACGCGATCCGCGGCTGCCTCGAGCGGTACTTCGGAGTCAAACTCGCGTTCCAGAACTGCCACCGGGTCGCCGTCTTCCCGGCCGCGGACGGGGAGCCGGGAATGGAGTCCGGCGCCTACCGCCGCTTCGTCTCCCCGCGGGCCCAGCTGCTCAACCAGTCCCCGGAACTGCGCGACTGCTGAGCGCGGGTGGTGAACGCCCCGGGCACGGGGTGTTCACTCGTTCGAGTACACGGAAGGGAGTGGTGGTCCGAAAACTGTCAGACCCGTGTGGTGGGGTGGGCTTCGCGGAGAACTCCGTGACGAGGGAACCCCGGCGGGGAGAGACCGGTCGAGGCCGCCGCATGCGCAGTGGAGGGCGCGTGCGGGGAAGGCGGCGTCGACCGGTCTCACGGCTTTCGTTCCGCACGGCGGTCGCCGAGGCCGGTCGGATGATCGGGCCGGCCGGTACTGTGGCCGCATTCACACTGACGTCCGGTGCCGGTAGGTTGGATACTGACCGGTAACAAGTGGCCGTACCCCGAGCGCGGGACGGTACCGAGCGGACAAGGGAGTCGGCAGTGGCGCGGGACTTCAAGACAGTGGGCGTGGTGGGCCTGGGCACCATGGGTGCGGGCATCGCCGAGGTGCTGGCCAGGAACGGCATCCGGGTGTACGGCGTCGAGCAGGACGCCGCCGCGCTCAACCGGGGGCGGGCGCACGTTGCCCACTCGACCCGGCGCGCGGTCTCGAAGGGCAAGCTGAGCGCGCAGGACGCCGCGGCGCTGCTCGACCGCGTCACCTTCACGACGGACCTGGCCGACCTGGCCGGCGTCGATCTCGTCATCGAGGCGATCCCGGAGCGGCTCGAACTCAAGCGGGGGCTGTTCCAGCAGCTCGACTCGATCTGCGGCGCGGACGCGATCTTCGCGACCAACACCTCCTCGCTCTCGGTCACCGAGATCTCCGTGGCCACCTCGCGCCCCGGCCGCGTCGTCGGCATCCACTTCTTCAACCCGGCGCCGGTCATGAAGCTCGTCGAGGTCGTGCGCACGGTCGTCACCGAGCCCGAGGTGCTGGCCGACGTCGAGGCCCTGGCCGCGCGGCTCGGCAAGAGCCCGGTCGTGATCGGCGACAAGGCCGGCTTCATCGCGAACGCGCTGCTGTTCGGCTACCTCAACCACGCCGCCACGATGTACGAGGCGCGCTACGCGTCTCGCGAGGACATCGACGCCGCGATGCGGCTCGGCTGCCGGCTGCCGATGGGCCCGCTCGCGCTGCTCGACCTGATCGGCCTGGACACCGCGTACGAGATCCTCGACACGATGTACAAGCAGTCGCGCGACCGGCTGCACGCCCCCGCGCCGATCCTCAAGCAGATGAAGACGGCCGGACTGCTCGGCCGCAAGGTCGGCCGCGGCTTCTACACCTACGAGCAGCCGGGTGTGCCCACCGTCGTCCCGGACGACCTGACCTCCGAGGGCGCCAAGCACGCCGCGCCCGGCCGCACCGTCGACCGCGTCGCCGTGGTCGGCTCGGGCACCATGGCCGGCGGCATCGCCGAGGTCTGCGTCAAGGCCGGCCTGGAGACGGTGCAGATCGCCCGCTCCAAGGAGAAGGCCGAGGCGGCGCGGGCGGCGGTCGAGAAGTCGCTCGGCCGGGCCGTGGCCAAGGGCAAGCTGGCGGCGGACGAGCGGGACGCCGCGCTGGCCCGGCTCACCTCCAGCGGCAGCCTGACCGACGCGGCCGACTGCGACCTGGTGATCGAGGCCGTGATCGAGGACGTGGAGGTGAAGACGGCGCTGTTCCGCGAACTCGACGGGATCTGCAAGCCGGGCGCGGTGCTGGCCACGACCACCTCCAGCCTCCCGGTGATCGACTGCGCGGTGGCCACGAGCCGCCCGGCGGACGTCGTCGGCATCCACTTCTTCAACCCGGCGCCGGTGATGGAGCTGGTCGAGGTCGTGCACACCGTCGCCACCGCCTCGGACGTGCTCACCACGGTGCACGAGCTGTGCGAGCGGCTCGGCAAGCACCCGGTGGACTGCGCCGACCGCGCCGGATTCATCGTCAATGCCCTGCTTTTCCCGTACCTGAACGACGCGGTCAAGATGCTCCAGGCGCACTACGCGACGGCCGACGGCATCGACACCGCGATGAAGCTCGGCTGCGGCTACCCGATGGGCCCGTTCGAGCTGCTCGACGTGGTCGGCCTGGACGTCGCGCTGGCCATCGAGCGGGTGCTCTACCTGGAGTTCCGTGAGCCCGGCTTCGCCCCGGCCCCGCTGCTCGAGCACCTGGTCACGGCGGGATACCTGGGCCGCAAGACCAGTCGCGGATTCCGCGACCACACGTCCTGAGCCAGGTCCCCGAAGTTCGCGCGCGGGCTGCGAGAATGGATTCGTGAGCCCGCGCAAGAACTCCAAGTGGTCACGTCCGACGCCCGACCCGGACGACCTCTCGCGCTCCTTCGGCTACCAGCGCACCGAGTCCGCCCCGGACGGCGAGGACTGGATCGTGCGCCAGGTCACCGGCGCGGCCGCGACCAAGACCTACCGCTGCCCCGGCTGCGACCACGAGATCCCGCCCGGCACGCCCCACCTCGTCGCCTGGCCGAGCGTCCCCGAATACGGCTCCGGCGGCGGCGTCACCGAACGCCGCCACTGGCACACCGCCTGCTGGAACTCGCGCGGGCGACGCCAGCGGCGGTAGGGCCGCCACCGCCCTAGGCGTCCCGATGCCGGAAGGCCCAGAACGCCGGGACGAGTAGCACCGCGGTCCAGATCAGCAGGGCGACGAGGCCGCCGGCGGGGGAGAGTTCCGGGGCGCCGTTCGATGTGGTCGCGTGGGTGGCCATCATGGCGCTGCCGGCGTTGGAGGGCACGATCTTGTTGATGTCCTTGCCGGTCGTGCCGGGCAGGAAGTTCGTGATGATCGGCAGTACGAAGAACAGGCCGACGAGCGAGGAGATCGCGCCGGCGGTGTGCCGGAGCAGGAAGCCCAGGCCGAGGCCCATCAGCGCGACGAGCGTCAGGTACACCGGCACGGCGAGCAGCGCGCGCAGGTTGGCTGCCTGACTCAGCGACAGGTCCACGCCGTGTTTCGTGAAGAACGGGCTGGCCACCGCGTACGAGGCGAACGCGATGACGATTCCGAGCAGTAGCACGACGATGGCGAGCACGCTGGCCTTCGCGAGGAACAGCGTGGCGCGGCGCGGGAAGGCGGTGAGTGAGGTGCGCATCATGCCGGTGCCGTACTCGGTGGATACGACCATGACGCCGAGCACGCCCGTCACCAGCACGCCGAAGAAGACTCCCGTGACCACCGTCGACATGCCCGTCGTCGCGCGGTCGCTCTGCGAGATCGTGTCCCAGTTGGCCGAGGTGACGGCCGCGATCAGCAGCGAGATCCCGACCGATACCACCAGGCAGATCAGCAGCGTCCAGTAGGTGGAGCGCACGCTGCGGATCTTGGCGAACTCGCTGTCCATCGCCTCCGCGAACGTGATTCGCCGGGCCGGTCCCTCGAGGCGGAAGGCGCGGGTGGTGGTGGCGCTCACTGGGTACGCTCCTTGACCTGCGAGTTCTGGATCTCCTGCGGGACCGGCGTGCCCCAGCCCGGCATGGCCGTTCCATCAGGCACGCGCTGTCCGCCCGCCAGACCCGCGTCGCCCGTCTGGCCCGCGTGGTACTCGACCGAACCGGCCGTCAGCCGCATGAACGCCTCTTCGAGCGAGGACTGAACCAGCGTCAGTTCGTGCAGCCACAGGCCCGCGGTCCCGGCCACGTCTCCGATCTGCGCGGGCTGCGCGTCGAACACGTGCACGGACGCGTCCGGCTGCGGCTCGATCCGCCAGCCGCGCGAGGCCAGTTTCGGTCCTAGATCCGCCATCTGCGGGGAGCGCACGCGGACGTAGCTCACCGAGTTCTTCGCGATGAAGTCGGCCATCGGCTCGTCGGCGAGGATCTTGCCGAGGCCGATCACGACGAGGTGATCCGCCGTCAGCGCCATCTCGCTCATCAGGTGGCTGGAGACGAAGACCGTCCGCCCCTCCGCGGCCAGCGCCTTCATCAGGTTGCGGATCCAGAGGATGCCCTCCGGGTCCAGGCCGTTGACCGGCTCGTCGAACATCAGGATTCCCGGGTCGCCGAGCAGCGCCGCCGCGATGCCGAGCCGCTGGCCCATGCCGAGCGAGAATCCGCCGGACCGCTTCTTGGCCACGCTGTGCAGGCCGACCAGGTCGATCACCGCGTCCACCCGGCCGCGCGGCAGGCCGTTCGCCTTCGCCAGCACGAGCAGGTGGTTGTACGCGGTCCGTCCGCCGTGCACGGCCTTGGCGTCCAGCAGCGCGCCGACCTCCCGCAGCGGCGCGGCGAGCCGGTGGTACGGGACGCCGTTGATGGTCACCGAGCCGGAGCTCGGCCGGTCCAGGCCGAGGATCATCCGCATCGTGGTCGACTTGCCCGCGCCGTTCGGCCCGAGGAAGCCGGTCACCTTGCCCGGCGCGACGGTGAAATCCGCCTGGTCCACCGCGAGCCGGGGACCGTAGCGCTTGGTCAGCGCGGTCGCTTGGATCATGGAGACAAGCCTGCCCGAATAGTCGGGAATCAACCATTCGGGCAGGCTTTAGAGGTACGGCTTCTTTTAGCGGTACAGCCTCTTGAGCTGCGGGGACCTTACGCGTCCCGGCGCACGAGCAGGTACGCGGCCAGCGCCCAGAGCAGCGCGGTCCACGCGGCGAACACGCCGTAGCCCTCCCACGAGCTGATCAGGAAGTTGTCCGGCAGCCGCTTGCCGATGATCGCGAAGCCGGCGTTCGTCGGCTCGTAGGTGTACAGGTACTTGCCGACCCGGCCGGGGATCAGCTGGATCAGGTTGCTGATCACCAGCAGCAGCGCGACGATGCCGGTGATCGCGCCCGCGACGTGCCGGATCAGCGAGCCCAGGACCAGCGAGAACAGGCCGAGCATGCCCAGGTACAGGCCGACGCCGAACACCTGCCGGACGTCCCCGCTGCTCAGGTTCACCGTCAGCAGGCTCTTGAAGGTCTGCCGGCCGATGAAGAAGCCGGCGAAGGCGATGACCTCGCCGATCACCAGGATCAGCAGCGCGAAGACGATCGACTTGGCCGCCAGCATCCGCACCCGGTGCGGGCTGGCCAGCAGCGTCGAGCGGATCATGCCGGTGGAGTACTCGCTCGCCGTCACCATCACGCCGAGAATCGCGACCGCGAGCTGGCCGACGAACAGCCCCGAGCTCATGATCGAGCCGATCGGGTCCTCGATCAGGTTCGCCTGCTGCGTCGGCGTGGCCTGCTTCCAGTTCGAGACCGTCAGATACGGGAACAGCCAGCTGAAGAACAGGAACGCGATGATCAGCGCGATCAGCGACCAGTAGGTCGAGCGTACCGAGCGGATCTTCGTCCACTCGGCCAGCAGCAGGCGGCCGAAGTGCGCGTGGCCGGTGCCGGCGGCCTGCATCGTGGTCGGAGTCAGAACACTGTCACGCGCGGCCATCGGAACCTCCGAGAACGGGTGCGGACCGGTGCGCGAACTCGCCGGACTCCCGGGTGAGCTCCATGTACGCCTCTTCCAGCGAGGCCTTCTGCGGCGTGAGTTCGTGCAGCACCAGGCCGCGTTCGGCCGCGAGCTCGCCGATCTGCGGAGCGGTGCTGCCGGTGACGATCAGCGCGCCGGCGTCGTTCGTGTTCGCGACGGACCAGCCGCGTTCGCCGACCGCCGCCCGGAACGAGTCGGCGTGCGGCGTGCGTACCAGCACCGCGGTGTCCGAGAACTGCGCGATGAACTGGCCGACCGGCATGTCCGCCTGCAGCTTGCCGCGGCCGATGACGATCAGGTGGTCGGCGGTCACGGCCATCTCGTTCATCAGGTGGCTCGACACGAAGATGGTCCGGCCGTCCGACGCGAGGGCCTTGAGCAGTTGCCGGATCCAGAGCACGCCCTCGGGGTCGAGCCCGTTGACCGGCTCGTCGAGGATGAGGATCTCGGGGTCGCCGAGCAGCGCCGCGGCGATGCCGAGCCGCTGGCCCATGCCGAGCGAGAAGCCCTTGGTGCGCTTGCCGGCCACCGCGCTCAGGCCGACGAGGTCCAGGACCTCGGAGACCCGCTTCTTCGGCACGCCCTGCGTCTGCGCGAGATAGAGCAGATGGTTGAACGCGCTGCGGCCGCCGTGCACGGCCCGCGCCTCGAGCAGCGCGCCGACGTATCGCAGCGGATCACGCAGATCGCGGTACGGCTTGCCGTCGATGAGCGCGTTGCCGGAGGTCGGCCGGTCGAGACCGAGGATCAGCCGCATCGTGGTGGACTTCCCGGCCCCGTTCGGCCCCAGGAAGCCGGTGATCCGGCCAGGTTCGACCGCGAAACTGAGGTGGTCCACGGCGGTCGTGTCGCCGTACTTCTTGACGAGGTCCTTGACTTCGATCATGGTGCCCCCTCTCCCGTACACGGTACTGCCTGACGCACCGCCGCGCTCGGAAAAAGGAGAGGCGAGGGCCCCCTCGGCGTCTACCCACGCCGTCGAGGGGGCCCTCGCTTCCGGAATCTACCAGTATCAGAGCTCTGTTGTGAAATTGGATCTCTGATGAATTTCTAGGCGTCCCGGCGCTGGAACACCCACAGGCCCGCGAGCAGCGCGATCACGGCGTAGCCGATGTACACGCCGAAGCCGGCCCAGGCGCCGAACGCGGTGCCGACGTCGGCCGTGTGCTGCGTCGCCCAGACCTGGCTGCCGGCGTTGTACGGCAGCCACTTGTCGATGTCCTGCTGCCAGGAGGTCGGCATGAAGTTCGTGATGATGTTGATCACGAACAGCAGCGCCACGCCGAGGGTGATGGCCCCGGCCGTGTGCCGCAGTGCCGCGCCGATGCCGAAGGCCAGCAGCGCCGCGCCGACGAGGTAGAGCCCGCCGCCGGCCACGGCCTGCAGCGCGCCGTGCGTGCTCAGGCTCAGCGAGACGCCCTTCGTCGCCCAGAAGTGCGCGCCGATGAAGAACGAGGCGAAGGAGATGATCTCGCCGACGACGAAGGCCACCACCGTCAGGACCACCAGCTTGGCCAGGAAGACGTTCCCCCGGCGCGGCTGCGCGGAAAGGCTGGTGCGGATCATCCCGGTGGAGTACTCCGCGGTCACCGCGAGCGCGCCGAAGACGACCATGACCAGCTGTCCGAGGATGATGCCGAACATGGTGCGCTGCACCAGGTCCTTCTGCGCGAGCTGGGCCGCGGTCTCGGTGGTGTGGTTGGCCTGGCCCCAGTTGCCCAGGGCGCTGATACCCACGCCGATGATGATCGCAGCGGCCAGGGTCCAGGTCGTCGACTTCACCGAGCGGATCTTCGTCCACTCGGAGCGCAGCGCACCGCTGAAGCCGGCCCGGCCGCTCGCCTCCGGCAGCGGAGTCATGCCGCCGAAGACGGCCGGAGTGTCGGTCATCGCGCTCATGCTCAGGCCCCCTTACCGGCCGGAACGGCCGCGTGGTACTCGACGCTGTCCTTGGTCAGCTCCATGAAGGCCTGCTCGAGCGAGGCCTGGATCGGGCTGAGCTCGTGCACCCGGATCTGGTTGTCGAACGCCAGGTCGCCGATTTGGGTCATGCCCAGCTTCGTCACCACCAGCGCGTCCTCGCCGTCGGCGCGCGCGATGCCGCCCTTCTCCGCGAGCAGCGCGCCGAGCTGCTCGAGCTGCGGGGTGCGCACCCGGATGGACAGCTCGGAGTTGTTGTCGATGAACTCCTGCACCGTGCAGTCCGCGACCAGCTTGCCGCGGCCGATCACGATCAGGTGGTCGGCGGTGCTCTCCATCTCGCTCATCAGGTGGCTGGAGACGAACACCGTGCGGCCCTCGGCGGCCAGCGCCTTCATCAGGTTCCTGATCCAGAGGATGCCCTCCGGGTCCAGGCCGTTGACCGGCTCGTCGAACATCAGCACCTTGGGGTCGCCGAGCAGCGCCGCCGCGATGCCGAGCCGCTGGCCCATGCCGAGCGAGAAGCCCTGGGAGCGCTTCTTCGCCACGGCGTTCAGGCCCACCAGCGCGAGTACCTCGTCGACCCGCTTCTTCGGCAGATTATTGGTCTGCGCGAGGCAGAGCAGGTGGTTGTACGCGCTGCGGCCGCCGTGCACCGCCTTGGCGTCGAGCAGCGCGCCCACCTCGCGCAGTGGGTGCGCGGCCTGGCGGAACGGCTTGCCGTTGACGGTGACCGCGCCGGACGTCGGGGCGTCGAGGCCCAGGATCATCCGCATCGTGGTCGACTTCCCGGCGCCGTTGGGGCCGAGGAACCCGGTCACCTGACCGGGCTTCACCGAGAACGACAGCTGGTCCACGGCCAGCTTGTCCCCGTAGCGCTTGCTGAGGCCTGCCGCCTCGATCATGGTGGGCTCACTCCCCGGAGCTTGAAACTCTTAACGGACGGCCCCAAAGGTAGCCAGTTCGCCACCTGAGCGTCGTCCGCCTCCGGGATGGTCCGCCGACGGCGCCGGTGCTACCTCAGGGGGACGGCGGCGGACCTGGAGGATCCTCCGAGAAGGCCACGTGCGCGCGCGGCCCGGCTTCGGTGCTCCGCCCCATGGATACGCCGCGTCCCGCGCAGTTCACTGGGGGGAACCGTGGAAGGGAGTGGGCCTGGTGGAGTTCATGACCGCGGAGGACTGGACACACGCGCTCCGGATCAAGCAGCGGCGGCCCGAGGCCACCGCGGTCAGCGGCGGCACCGACGTGATGGTCGAGCTCAACTTCGACCTGCGCCGGCCCGAGGCGCTGCTCGACCTGAGCCGGATCAGGGAGCTGAAGGACTGGGACGTGGTCGGCGGCTCCGTGCAGCTCGGCGCGGGGGTCAGCTACACCCGGATCATCGAGGAGCTGTCCGACCGGCTGCCCGCCCTGGCGATGGCCGCGCGCACGGTCGGCTCGCCGCAGATCCGCAACCGCGGCACGGTCGGCGGGAACCTGGGCACCGCGTCCCCGGCGGGCGACGTGCATCCCGTGCTGCTCGCGACCGGGGCCGTGGTCGAGGCGGAGTCCTTCCAGCGCGGCGTACGGCGCATCCCGGTCGACGGATACTTCACCGGCGTCAAGCGCAGCGCCCTGGAGCCGGACGAGCTGATTCGCGCCGTCGTGATCCCGACCGCCGCCGGACCGCAGCAGTTCTCGAAGGTCGGCACCCGCAACGCGATGGTGATCGCCGTCTGCTCCTTCGCCATCGCCCTGGACCTGGAGGCGCGCACCGTCGGCACCGGCATCGGCTCGGCCGGACCGACCCCGCTCGCCGCCCGGGCCGCCGAGCGCTTCCTGGTCGGGGAGCTGGACTGGGACACGCTGAGCGTCACCGAGGCCGCCGCCGCCCGCTTCGGAAAGCTCGTCGCGCGGGCCGCCCAGCCGATCGACGACGTCCGCGGCTCGGCGGCATACCGCAGGCACGCGCTCGAGGTGCTCGCGATACGGGCCCTGGGATGGATCCGGGGCGCGGCATGACCACTGCCGGGATGCGACTTCAGCTGACGATCAACGGCCGGACCTGCGTGGCGACCGACGTGCCGCCGTACGCCTCGCTGCTGAACGCGCTGCGCGACCACTTCGGGCTGCCCGGCGCGAAGAACGCGTGCGAACAAGGCGAGTGCGGTTCGTGCACGGTTTTTCTCGACGGCACGCCGGTTTGTTCGTGCCTCGTCGCCGCGGGCCAAGCCGCGGGCGCCTCGGTGACGACGGTCGAGGGGCTGGCCGACGAGGAAGGACTCAGTCTCGTGCAGCAGGCTTTCGTCGCGGCGGGCGCGGTGCAGTGCGGCTTCTGCACCCCGGGATTTTTGATGGCGGTCCGTGACCTCCAATACCGGGTCCGAGGTCGTACAATCATAAACCTCGATGACGAAGAGGTCCGTGAAGCGCTGGCCGGGAACCTGTGCCGCTGCACCGGATACGAGAAGGTGATCGACGCCGTTCGCGCGGCGCTCGCCCACCCGACCGTTCCACAGCCGCCGGTGGGGGCAAGCGGATGAGCGGGACCCTCGTTATCGAGAACTGCGCCGTCGCTACCGTGGACGAGCGTGGTTCCGAGTATGCCGTCGGTTACGTGGTGGTCTCCGACGGCAGAATCGTGCAGGTGGGCCCCGGAGCTGCCCCGGTCCGCTGGCACGATGGAGCCCGGGTGGTGGACGGTAGTGGGTGCCTTGCCACCCCCGGGCTCGTAAACTCACACCACCACCTCTATCAGTGGATCTTCCGCGGCCTCGCCCAGGACGCGACCCTCTTCGAGTGGCTCGTCGAGCTCTATCCGCGCTGGGCCCGGATCGACGAACCCGCGGTGTACGCGGCGGCCGGCGCCGGGCTCGGCTGGCTGGCGCTCAGCGGTTGCAGCACGTCGTCCGACCACCACTACCTGTTCCCGCGCGGCTCCGGCGACCTGCTCGGCGCGACGATCATGGCCGCGCGCGCGGTGGGCGTGCGGCTGGACGCGACGCGCGGCTCGATGGATCTCGGCGAGTCGGCCGGCGGATTGCCGCCGGACTCGGTCGTCGAGGACCTGGACGAGATCCTCAGCGCGAGCAAGGACGCCGTCGACCGGTATCACGACCCCTCGCCCGGCTCGCTGACCCGGATCGCGCTCGCGCCCTGTTCACCCTTCTCGGTGACGGGCGAGCTGATGAAGCAGTCCGCCGAACTCGCGCGGGACCTCGGCGTCCGGCTGCACACGCACCTGGCCGAGACCGTCGATGAGGACGATTACTGCCGCGAGCAGTTCGGGGTCACTCCTGCGGAGTACGTCGAATCGCTCGGCTGGATGGGTGCGGACGTCTGGTTCGCGCACGGCGTGCACCTCGACGACGCGGCGATCGCCCGAATGGCCGCTACCGCCACCGGCCTGGCGCACTGCCCTAGCTCGAATGGCCGACTGGGGGCCGGCCTCGCGCCGATCAAGACCCTGCTGAACGCGGGCGTGCCGGTCGGCCTCGGCGTGGACGGCGCCGCCTCGCAGGAATCCGGAATGCTCGTCGAGGAGCTGCGCCAGGCTGTCTACGTATCGCGACTACGGGCGCTCACCGGCGCGGCCGACCGCTCGATCGACGCCCGAACGGCGCTGCGGCTGGCCACGGCCGGTGGTGCCCGGGTGCTCGGTCGCCAGGACGAGATCGGCTCGCTGACTCCGGGCCGCTTCGCCGACATCGCGCTGTGGAAGCTGGACGGCCTCGGCCACGCGGACATCACCGATCCGGTGGCGGCCCTCGTCTTCGGCCCGCCCGCGCCGCTCAAGCTGCTGACCGTGAACGGCGAGGTCGTGGTCGAGGACGGCGAGCTGCGGACCGTGGATTCCGCCGAACTCGCGCGCGAGGCCAGGGCCGCGCACCTGCGGATGATGGAGGCGGGCTGAATGACCGTCACCGCTTCCACTGCTGTGAACAGGGGCGTCGGCGGGAGCCCGGTTCGCCCCGACGGCGTGCTCAAGGTCACCGGTGAGTTCGCGTACTCCTCCGACCTGTGGGTCGAGGGCATGCTCTACGGCGCGACCCTGCGCAGCCCGCACCCGCGCGCCAGGATCCTGCGCGTCGACACCGCGGCGGCGGCCGAGATGGCCGGAGTCCACGCCGTGCTCACCAGCGGCGATGTCCCCGGCAAGAAGACGTACGGCCTGATCGTGGACGACTGCCCGGTCCTCGCGACCGACGAGGTGCGCTACCACGGCGAGCCGGTCGCCATCGTCGCCGCCGACGACCTGGACACGGCCCGGCGCGCCTGCAAGCTGATCGCCGTCGAGTACGAAGTCCTCGAGCCGGTCTCCGACATGCACCGCGCCGCGTTCGACCCGGGCTCCCCGCGGGTGCACGCGGACCGCGGGAACAACATCGTGCGCTACCAGCCGGTTCGGCACGGCGATCCGGACGCCGAGGACGTTCGAGGCCGCGCGGCCGTCGTCGTTACCCGCGAGTACGAGGTCGGCATGCAGGACCAGGCCTTCCTCGGCCCCGAATCAGGACTCGCCATCCCGGCTGAGGACGGCGGCGTCGACCTGCACATCGCCACGCAGTGGCTGCACGTCGACCAGGAGCAGATGGCGCCCTGCCTCGCGCTGCCGCCCGAGAAGGTGCGGCTCACGCTCGCGGGCGTCGGCGGCGCGTTCGGTGGACGCGAGGACCTGTCGATGCAGATCCACGCCTCGATGCTGGCGCTGCGTACGCACCGCCCGGTCAAGATGGTCTACGACCGCAAGGAATCCTTCTTCGGGCACGTACACCGGCACCCGGCGGTGATGAAATACACGCACGGCGCCGACGCGGAGGGCCGGCTGGTGTTCGCGAAGGTCGAGATCCTGCTCGACGGCGGCGCGTACGCCTCGACCACGGAGGCGGTTGTCGGCAACGCGGCCTCGCTCGGCATCGGACCATACGAATGCTCCGATGTGCTGATCGAGGCGTACGGCCTTTATACGAACAATCCGCCGTGTGGGGCGATGCGGGGCTTCGGGGCCGTCCAGGCCTGCTTCGCCTACGAGTCGCAGATGGACGCGCTGGCCGCCGAACTGGGCATGAGCCCCGTCGAGATCCGCCGCGTCAACGCCGTCAAAGAGGGCTCGATCCTCCCCACCGGGCAGCGGATCGAGGGCCCCGCCCCCTTGCGCGAAATCCTCGAGGCACTCGTGACCATGCCGATGCCGCCCGCGCCGGGGAAGGGCGGTCGCAGGGAACTGCCACCTGGCGGCTACGGCAACACGACCAGGGGCGAGGGCGTGCGACGCGGTGTCGGCTATGGCGTCGGCATCAAGAACATCTGCTACTCCGAGGGCTTCGACGACTTCTCCACCGCGCGCGTGCTCCTGGAGATCTCCGGCGGCGAACCGATCGCGTCCGTGCACACCGCGGCGGCCGAGGTCGGTCAGGGCCTGGTCACGCTGCAGGCGCAGATCGCGCGCACCGAACTCGGGGTCGAGCACGCCGTGGTGCTGCCCGCGGACACGCAGGTCGGCTCGGCGGGTTCCTCCTCCGCGTCCCGCCAGTCGTACATGACCGGCGGCGCGGTCAAGACGGCCTGCGAAGCCGTCCGGATGGAAGTCCTCGAACTCGCGCGGCACAGGCTTCCTTCGCTCCTGGCCGCGGACGAATCCTGGTCCGACATCCACCTCGCCGAAGGCGCCCTCGTGCTCGGCGATCGGACGCTGGCCAAGCTCAGCGACGTACTCGGCACCGACGTCGTCGAGGCCACCCGCGAGTTCCACCACCGCCGCACGAACCCGCTCGATCCGGTGACCGGCCAGGGCGATTCGCACGTCCAGTTCGCGATGGCCGCGCACCGCGCCGTCGTCGACGTGGACGTCGAGCTCGGTCTGGTCCACGTCGTGCAGATGGACGTGGTCCAGGACGTCGGCAAGATCCTCAACCGACTTTCCCTGGAGGGCCAGATCCAGGGCGGCACCGCGCAGGGCCTCGGCCTCGCGCTGATGGAAGAGATCCAGACCCGCGACGGCCTCGTGCGCAACCCGTCGTTCACGGACTATCTGATCCCGACGATCCTCGACATGCCGCCGCTCAACATGCGCATCCTCGAATTCGCCGACCCCAATGCCCCGTACGGCCTGCGCGGCGCCGGCGAGCCTCCGACGCTGTCCTCGACCCCCGCGATCGTCGCCGCCGTCCGCGACGCCTGCGGCCGGCCGCTGAATCGGATCCCCTTGCGGCCCGACCAGATCGCGCTGGGGGATGACGATGTCTGACCTCACCGACCACATCGAGGCCTGGCACACCGCCGGCCACCCCTACGCCCTGGCCAGCATCGTGTCCGTGCACGGCAGCACCCCGCGCGACGTCGGCCCCGCGCTCGCCGTGGACGGCAGCGGGCAGGTCGTCGGCAGCGTCTCCGGAGGCTGTGTGGACGCCGCCGTATACGACCTCTGCCTTCGTGTCCTGGGCAGCGCGGACGACCCGACCCCGCTCCGCGAGACGTACGCGGAAACGGACGATGACGATGACCTGGCCCCCAACCTCGTCTGCGGCGGCGAGATCACCGTCGAGGCGCGCCGCGTCGACCCGCGCCTGGAAGGCCGACCGATGACCGAGCCCACCGATCCGCCGCGCCTGCTCATCTTCGGCGCCGTGGC
Organism: Actinospica sp.; assembly: GCF_035552695.1. Lineage (NCBI taxonomy): Bacteria > Bacillati > Actinomycetota > Actinomycetes > Catenulisporales > Actinospicaceae > Actinospica > Actinospica sp. The sequence continues at coordinate 22,254 of NZ_DASZKT010000113.1, read as the reverse complement.
CTTCGCCGACGCCCTCGTCAAGATGGGCAAGCTGCTCGGCTACCACGTCACCGTCTGCGACGCCCGCCCCATCTTCGCCACCCGCGACCGCTACCCGTGGGCCGACGAAGTCGTCGTCAGCTGGCCGCACAAGTACCTCGTCGAGACCCCGACCGACCCGCGCACGGCCATCTGCGTGCTCACCCATGACGAGCGCTTCGACGTCCCCGTCCTGCGCGAAGCCCTGTGCATGCCGGTCGCCTACGTCGGCGCCATCGGCTCCCGTCACACCTGCGCCCACCGCGTGGCCCGCCTCGAAGCCCTCGGCGTCCCCCCGGAGGCCCTCGCCCGCCTCCGCTCCCCGATCGGCCTCGACCTCGGCGCCCGAACCCCCGAAGAGGTCGCCGTCTCCATCCTCGCCGAGATCATCGCCGCCTCCCGCGGCGGCACCGGCCGCCCCCTCCACGAGACCGACGGCCCGATCCACCACAACGTCGTCCGGAGCGAATGACGTCCACCCATCGCTTGACACCGCACCCTAGGATTGCTGCTCGTGGCTGAACCCATAACCGTCGAGTTCGAGCTGGGCGCGGACGACGTGACCGATGCGCTGGGACTGCGGTCCGAGCGGAAGAACAGTCTGTACACCGCGGCCCTGATGGTGGTGTGCGGGGGCGTGTGCCTCGCGTTCTATCTGCAGGGCGACCGGCCCAAGATGTGGATGCCGGCGGCGCTGCTCGGGCTCTACGCGCTGGTCATGCTGGTCTACGCGCTGGTGCACCTGCCGCGCAAGATGCGGGCCGACGCCGCGCGGCTGGCCGGGGTGGCGCGGGTGAAGCTCGCCGAGGACGGGATCCGGTACGGCGGCTCGGGCACCGCGAAGGGGTACAGCTGGGGCAAGGTGCGCAGCGTGCTCGACCAGCCGGGCGCGTGGGTGATCATGGCGGGGAAGAAGTCCGAGGGCTTCGTCATCCCCAAGCAGGCCGTGCCCGAGGACCAGGCCGAACACTTCACGGCCGCGCTGCGCGAATGGTCGGGGAAGTCGTACAAGCAGCGCAAGCGCTGAGCCGCGCGGGCAGCGATCCGCGCCGATCGCGGTCCGCGCTCCGCGCCCCACACGCACTGCACCCTCAGGCCGATCCGCACTTCGTCCACGCTGCCCGCGGCGCGGGCGCGGTACCGTATCCGCACTATGCGGCTGCGTGATCTGGTCGACAGCGCCGAGCTCGGTCTTCTCATGGTGACCGGGCGTACCGGGCTGGACCGGGAGGTGCGGTCGATCATGGTCACCGACCTGCCCGAGCCGAACCGCTACCTGCGCGGCGGGGAACTCGTCGTCACCGGGCTGCTCTGGCGCACGGCGCAGGGCGAAGGGGACGCCGCGGCCGCCAGCGAACGCTTCGTCACCGCCGTCGCCGAGGGCCACGCGGCGGCCATCGCGGCGGGCGACACGACCGACGAGGCGCTCCCACCCGACCTTGTCGCGTCCTGCGCCCGGCACAACGTGCCGCTGCTGCATGTACCCGGACGGCTCTCCTTCGCTGAGCTGAGCGAGTGGTTCTCCCGCCGCACCTCCGAGCTGCGCGCGCACGACACCGGCGAGCTGCTGGCCCGGCACCGCAGGCTGCTCGGCGCGGGCGCCGGGCGCGGCGTGAGCGGGATCCTCGAGCTGATCTCCGCCGAGTCAGGGCTCGAAGGGCTGTTGATCAGCGCGGCGGGGGACGTGCTGGTCGAGCCGGGCACGTCCGTCGTGCCGCAGCTGGTGCACGTCATCACCCGCGAGTCGCTGCGCACGGCCGGGCAGCCGGAGCGGCGGGTCGAGTATCGCGGCGAGAGCTACAGCGTCTTCACGGTCAGCGGCGATTCGTCGATGCCGGTGGACGACTGGTACGTGGTCTTCGAGGGCGACTCGCGCAACTGGCCGCCGCAGCGGCGCGACGTGGCCCGCGGCGCCGCGCGCCTGCTCAGCGCGGAACGGCAGTGGCTCGCCGAGGCCCGCGAGCCGCTGCGCCAGCTCGGCCGGGAACTCGCGCAGCTGGCGGCGCGGGAGGGGCCGGTCGCCGAGATCGTGGCGCGGCTGCGGCCGGTCGGGCTCTCCGCGGTGGACGGGCTGCGCGTCGTGGTGCTGACGGTCGAGGGCAACAACCGGGCCGTCCGCGTGCTGCGGGCCCTGATCGACGACCCGCAGGGCACGAAGCCGCTGCCCGGAGCCGAACTGCCGGACGGGCGCGCGGTCGGGATCATCGGCGAGCCGCGGAGCGACGGGGACGCGGTGGAGCGGCTGACCGCGCGGCTCAAAGCCGTCGCGCCCGCACTCGGCCTGGACCGGGTCCACGTCGGCGTCAGCGATCTGGTGACCACCGCGACCGGGCTGTCCGCCGCCGTGCGCGAGGCGGGATACGCCCTCGGACTCGCCGCGCGCGGCCCGGACCGGCTGCACGTCGCCGGACACACCGACCTGGCCACGCATCAGGCGCTGCTCGCGCACGTCCCCGACGAACTGCGCGCCGGCTACGTCAACCGGCTGCTCGGCCCGTTGCGCGCGCACGACGAACGGCACCACGCCGCGCTCGAGGAGACCCTCGACGTGTTCCTGCAGTGTTCGGGATCCTGGAGCCGGTGTGCCGCGCAACTGCACATCCACGTCAATACCCTGCGATACCGGATCGCCCGGATCGCCGAGCTGACCGGACGCGACCCGACCACGCTGGAGGACCAAGTGGACCTGTTTCTCGCGCTGCGGGCCCGGTGAGGCGGATGAGCGTGGTGGGCATCGTGCTCGCGGCCGGCGGCGGAAGCCGGATGGGCGGACCGAAGGCGATCCTGGACTACCGCGGCGAGCCGCTGATCTCGCGCGCCGTCCGGACGGCCTTCGCAGGGGGCTGCGATCAAGTGTGCGCGGTGCTCGGCGCGGAGATCGAGCAGGCCGCGTCGTACGCGGAGGCCGCCGGAGCGTTCGTCGCCGTGAGCGAGGAGTGGGCCGACGGCATGGGCGTCTCGCTGCGCGCGGGCCTGGATGCGGTCGAGCGCGCGGCCCCGGACGCGTCCGCCGCGCTCGTGCTGCTTGTCGACCAGCCCGACATCACCGCTGAGGCAGTTGCCGCCGTGCTCGGCGCGCAGCACGAGTCGGATAACGAATCGATCCTCGTTGCCGCGGCATACGGAGGCAGGCGTGGTCACCCCGTGCTCATCGGCCGTGCGCACTGGGCCGAACTCCGCCCGACACTCACCGGCGACGTCGGTGCACGGGCATACCTGCAGGCCCACCGCGACGAGATCACCCTCGTACCCTGCGAAGCCGTCGCCGACCCGCGCGACCTCGACCGGCCGGAGGACCTCGGCGCGCGAGGTTGAGCCCCGGCCGATCCGCCGCGTGGCGGAAAACGTTCTCTGGCACCTGCTGCACGGCCGTACCAAAGCTGATATGAAGGACAGCAACGCCGTCTACCTACCAAACGATGCCCTACTTTCAGATGACCCGATCCGCGCTGCTTCTGCTCGCCGACTCGAGATTCCCGGCAGGCGCACACGCACATTCCGGCGGCCTCGAATCCGCCGCCGCGGCGGGCCGAGTGCGCGACACCGCTTCTCTTCACGAATTCCTGACCGGACGTCTGAATTCGGCCGCTCTGGTCGCCGCGTCCTTCGCCGCCGCGGCCTGCCAATGTGACGACGCGGCGACCCTTGAAACGATCGACCACGAGTACGACGTACGCCTGCTCGCCCCGACGCTGCGGCTCACGTCACGGCGGCTCGGCAGGCAGTTGCTGCGCACGGCCCGCGCGACCTGGCCCGTGCCGCGCCTCAACCTGCTCGCGCCGCTGACCGCCGACGGCCCGCACCAGCCGCTCGCGCTCGGCGTGGTCTGCGCGGCGGCCGGGCTTCCGGCGGAGGACGCGGCGCTGTGCTCGGTGCAGGGCACGCTCTCCGTCCCGGCCAACGCGGCGATCCGGCTGCTCGGTCTCAACCCCGACGAGGTTTCCGGCCTGCTCGCGAAGCTGGCCCCGGCCGCCGACCGGACCGCCGCCAAGGCCTTGACGCTGGCCAGGATGGCCCAGCTCAGGAACGACTTCAGCATGCTGCCGGCGCTCGGCTCCCCGCTGCTCGACCTGGCCGCGGAGGTCCACACCACGTGGGAGGTGCGGCTCTTTGCATCCTAAGACCCCTGATTCGCGCGGCACGCTGCGGATAGGCATCGGCGGCCCGGTCGGCTCCGGTAAGACCTCGCTGGTCGCGGCCCTGTGCCGGACCCTGCGCGCGGAGCTGTCGATCGCCGTCGTCACGAATGACGGCCATACGGAGGACGACGCGAAACTCCTGCTGGCCCACGGCGTCCTCGGGCCCGAGCGGATCACCGCCGTACAGACCGGATGCAGTCCGCACACCGCGATCCGCGAGGACATAGCGGCCAACCTGGAGGCGGTCGAGGCGCTCGAGGCGGCGTTCGATCCACTGGACCTGGTGCTGATCGAGAGCGGTGGAGACAGCCTCGGCACGACCTTCAGCACCGGCCTGATCGACCGGCAGATCTTCGTGATCGACGTCGCCGGGGGAGAGCGGCTGCCGCGCAAGGGCGGCCCCGGAATCACCTCCGCCGACCTGCTGGTGGTCAACAAGACCGACCTGGCGCCGCACGTGCCCGCCGACCTCGAGGTGATGCGCAGGGACGCCGCGGCCCGGCGCGCCACCGGACCCGGCGGCGTGGCCAGGGAAATGCCGCTGCCCACGCTGTTCACCTCGCTCAGCGAGCACCCCGGCGCCCCGGCCGTCGCCGACTGGATCAGGAAACTGATCGCAGAGCACAGAGCGCCGGCCGCCGCGTGAAGGCCCGCGCCCGCATCGTCGCCCGCGCCCAGGAGGACGGCACGACCAGCCTCGTCACGCTGGCCGGCGAGACCCCGCTGCTGATGCGCCGCGCCGCGCACCCGGACGGCCTCGACACGGCCCGGATCCACCTCGTCGGCGGCACCGCGGGCCCGATCGGCGGCGACGACCTGGCGTACCGGTTCGACGTAGGCGCGGGCGCGAAGGTCGAGGTCCGCAGCATCGCCGCCGCCCTCGCGCTGCCCGGACCCGGCGGCGCCCAGTCCACCCTCGCCTTCGAGGTCAAGGTCGGCCCGGGCGCCCGCCTCGACTGGGCCCCCGAGCCGCTGATCGCCGTCCGCGGCGCGAACCACGCCGTGCACGCCAACCTCGACCTCGCCGAGGACGCCGAGCTGATCTGGCGCGAGGACGTCGTGCTCGGCCGCGAGGGCGAGGAGACCGGTTCCGTTCGCTCGCGCATCCGCATCACCCGCGTCGGCCGCGTCGTCTTCGACCACGAATTCGCCGTCGGCCCCCGCTACCCCGGCTCCCTCGGCCCCGCCGGCACGGCCGGCTACCGCCGCGTCGCCCTCACCGCCGAATTCGGCAAGGGCGAGACCCGGCCCACGATCCGCCTCTCCTTCTCGGGCGGCGGCCTCCCGGACCTGGCGCACACCTTCCCCGGCTGAGCCCTACGGATTCGTGTTCTGGCACACTCGGGCAACGCGGTCGAGAAGCTCTACGGGGACAGCCGGGAGAAGCTCGAGAGCTTGCTCAGGCGCTCCACCGAGGCCGACGCCGCGAAGGCCGACGAGATCTCCAAGATCGCCACCGATATGAAGGCGAACGCCGAGAAGGACGTGGACACCGTCGCCCAGAAGGCCGAGCAGTGGCGCGGCGACGGCCGTCGGCATCGACCGGAAGACCGGCGACGTCTTCGAGGGACCCCGTGGACGATGGCAAGGTGATCGGGCGGGCGCTGCGGACGCAGCCGGGGCAGTCGGAGGTGTTCGTGACGCGGGGGCAGCGGCTAGGGCTCGACGCGGCCGTGGAGCCCACGCTGCGACGACCGAGCACGGCACGCGGCTTCCGGCCGGCACCGTCGCCGCCGCGTCGGCGCTCGACGCGTAGCCGCGTAGGCTGCCGAACCGTGAAGCTCGAACCGTTTTCCGTACCCGCGACCGAGGCCGAGGCGATCGCCGAGCAGGACCGGCTTCGGCCGCTGGTGCGGGCCGAGGGCCCGGCGCCGGAGCCGTTGCGCTGGATCGCAGGGCTCGATGTCGCGTACGCGGTGGACGAGTCCCGCGTCGCCGGTGCGGTGACCGTACTCGATGCCACGACCCTCGAGGTCGTCGAGACGGCCACCGCGCTGCGCTCGGTCGACTTTCCGTACGTACCCGGCCTGCTCGCCTTCCGAGAGATTCCGGCACTGGTGGACGCGCTCGACAAGCTCACGTGCGTGCCGGATCTGCTGGTCTGCGATGGCTATGGCCTGGCCCATCCGCGCCGTTTCGGCCTTGCCTGCCACCTCGGCGTGCTCACGGACGTGCCGACGTTCGGCGTAGCGAAGACCACGTTCATCGGCACGTTCGACGAACCGGGGCAAGCACGCGGCGACCGATCGGACCTCGTCGACGAAGACGAGGTCATCGGCCGAGTTCTGCGCACTCAGCCCAACATCAAGCCCGTCTTCGTCTCCGTCGGCCACCACATCTCGCTCGACGCCGCGACCGATCTGGCCCTGCGGCTGGCGCCCAAATACCGGCTGCCGGAAACCACGCGTCAGTCGGACCAGGCCTCCCGCCGTGCGCTGGCAGCCGGAACGGTGAACTAACCTGGACGGGTGACGAGCACCGAGATCACCGCCCACAGCATCCTGCCCGCGCTCCGCGAGGACATCGAGCTCAAGACCGCTGACGGCCTGACCCTCGTCGGCGAACTCGCGCTGCCGCCGGAGGGGCGGCCGCCGGTGGCCACGCTCGTCACCCTGCACCCGCTGCCCACGCATGCGGGGATGATGGACAGCCACGTCTACCGCAAGGCCGCCTGGCGCCTGCCCGCCCTCGCCGACCTCGCGGTCCTGCGCTTCAACACGCGCGGCACCAGCTCGGCGCGCGGCACCAGCGAGGGCACGTTCGGCGACGGCGTGGCCGAACAGTACGACGTGGCCGCCGCGATCGACTTCGTGGATCACCGGGAGCTGCCGAACCCCTGGCTCGTCGGCTGGTCCTTCGGCACCGAGCTCGCCCTGTGCTACGGCTGCGAACCGCAGATCAGCGGCGCCATCCTGCTCTCCCCGCCGTTGCACCGAGCCGGCGAGGCGGACATCGAGCGCTGGGCCGACTCCGGCAAGCCGGTCAAGATCCTCGTCCCCGAGCACGACGACTACCTCAAGCCGCCGGCCGCCCGCGAGCGCTTCGCCGCGCTCCTCACCCCGGCGGCCAAGGCCCGCGGCTGCGACCTCATCGCCGTCGACGGCGCCAAGCACCTGTGGGTGGGGGAGAAGTACGTGCGGATCGTCCTCGACGAGATCGTCCGCACCGTGAACCCGCCCGCCGCCCCGCTCCCCGCCGAATACGACGGCCGCTTCGGCCCGGCGGAGAAGTACAGCGCGTAGGTAGGTAGGTAGCAGGGCACAAGACCCGCCCCAAAAGGGCCGTCTCCGGACGGGGATCTGCGCCCAAGACGACCGGCGTCCAAGGCGGCCTGCGCTCAAGGCGACCTTCGCTTAAGGAGATCTGCGCCCAAGAACGCCCGCGCCCAAGGCGACTTGCGCCTAAGGCGACCGGCGTCCAAGACGGCCCGCGCCCAAGAACACCCGCGCCCAGGGATACGTGCACCCATCCAATGACGACGGTGCCGCCCACGGCTTGTTGCCCGTGAGCGGCACCGACCTCGATCGCTTCCTCTTACTGCCCCGAATACGGGTTCTGCTGCCCCGGACCCGGCTGCTGCCCGTACCCGCCCTGCGGCGGCGGATATCCGCCCTGCTGCGGCTGCTGGTACGGATTCGGCTGCTGCTGCGGATTCGGCTGCTGCGGCGACTGCTGACCGTACTGCCCGCCCTGCGGCGTCTGCTGCGGGTAGTACGCGTTCCCGCCGCCACCACCGCCCCCACCACTCGCGCCTCCGCCGGGACCACCCTTCCCACCGCGGTTCCGGCTGCCGCGCGTGAGCAGGAAGATCAGCAGCGCGATCACCACGACCACCGCCACCGCGATCCCGATGTACAGCGGCGCCTTCGAAGAACTCTTGCTCGACGCCGTCGGCGTCGTGGTGCCGGTCGTAGACCCGCCCGTAGCAGTCGAGCCCGTCGACGCAGACGCCGACGCGCCCGGCTTACCGGTGATCGCCGGTCCGCCCAACGGATTCGTCGTGCTCGCCGGCTCCGACGCCCCGAGCGCCGCCACCGGGTCGATCACTCCGTACCCGACGTTGTCGTCGACCCGCTGCCCTGCCTTCGTCTGCCCGCCCGCGGTCTGCATCGTGTTGTCGATGACCGCCGCCACGATCTGCCCCGACGTCCACGTGGGATGCGCCGCAATCAACAGCGCCGCCTCGCCCGAGACCCAAGGTGTCGCCTGCGACGTCCCCGACACCTCGCCGTATTGCCCGTTGGCCAAGCCGACCTCGATGTCGTTGGCCGGAGCCGCGACGTCGACATCGGGACCGTAGTGGCTGAACGAGTATTTCTGCCCGTTCGAGTCGACGCCCCCGACATCGATCACCCCGGGCACAGTCGCGAGGTCGTTCGAGGCGTTGCCACTCTTCGCGTCGTTGCCAGCGCCGACGACGACCACCACACCATGAGCGAGGGCTCCGTTGATGGCGCTCGTCAAGCTCGGATCGCTACCTGCACCGCCAAGCGAGATGCTGATGACCTGAGCGCCGTGGCTGACGGCATATTCGACCCCGGCGATGATCGACGAGTCGCTCGCTCCGGTACCCTCGACCACCTTGATAGGCATGATCTTGGCCTGATCCGCCAATCCGATCATGCCGTAGGAGTTCCCGCTGGTGTCGGTGTGCGGAATACCGGCGATGACGGTCGCGACAGACGTGCCGTGTGAATCGCTGGTCGTGTCGCTGTAGTCCGAGGCTGGGCTGCTCGGATCGACCAGGTTCACGCCATCGACGAGGCGGCCCTTGAGGTCCGGCTGATTCGCGTCGACTCCGGAGTCGATCACCGCGACGAGCACGCCCGCACCGTGTGCCTGAAACTGCTGGCGAACCGCGGTCACGTTCAGCGTGTTGAGCGCCCATTCCTTGGCCGCGATGGGGTTCTGCGTACTGGCGAATGCCGTGCCGGAACCCGCGAACGCCAAGGCGAGCGCTCCACCGAGCGCGAGCGCCCGCCCACGAACCTTCCGGCTCAACCGCTGTTCCCGCTGCATCCGCTGCTCCCCTGCGCCCCAGTACGTCAATGTCGCCCATGCCATACCCGGACCAGGCTAGCGCGACGCGCTATTCGATGACGCCTCCGGGCGGAGCGGCGTCCTTCATCTTGTCGCCGTACCAGTAGTCCGGGTCTTCCTTGAGCCAACTGGCGCGACCGCCGCGTTCGCCCTGGCCACCGCCGCCCCCGCCGCCGCGGCCCATTCCGCCCATGCCGCCGCCCATCATGTTGTTCTGGCTGGAGTTCGCGCCTTCAGCCTCACCGGCCGCGGCGGCGGCGCTCGTCCCGGCGGCCGAGTCCGTGCCCGAACCGGTCTGCGTGCCGGTGCCGGTGCCTCCGGCTTCCTGGCCGAGTTCGCCGGTGCCGGTACCGCCGCTGAGAGCGGAGTTGCGTCCAGCGCCGCTGCCGCCGTAGCCGCCTGCGCCTCCTCCGCCCCCGAGGCCGGTCGAGCCGAAGCCGCCCGCGCCCTTCTCGCTGAGGCTGCCGCCGCCCAAGCCGCCGAGCTTTCCGGAGCCGAATCGGCTTGAGCCGCCGACCCCGCCTTCGCCCTCGGTCAGTCCGGCCGTGCCACCGCCACCGCCGCCGCCGCCGAATTCGCTCACGCCGCCTGGACTGCCCATGCCGGGAATCCCGCCGCCGGTGTACCCACTGCCGCCTGTGTTCCCACTGCCGAAGTTGGTGACGCTGTTAGGCGTGGTGTTGGGGACGCCCGACGTGGGCAGGTCGCCCATGCCCGAGGTAACCGTCGACGTGGGCAGATGAGTGTCGGTCACGCCTGAGCCCGAGATTCCGCTACCGCTGCCCGAGGAACTCGAGCCGGTCCCGTAGCTTCCGGTCGATATTCGCGCGCTGGCGCCCTCGCTCCCACTACCGGAGTTGCTCATCGGCATGGCCATGGGCATCGGCATGATCATGGCGGCGCCGGAACCGCCGCCTCCCGATCCGTTCGACGAACTACCGTTGCCGGTCTTGTTGCCGTTGGGGTCGGTTCCGCTGCCGTTGTTGCCGTCAGAGCCGCCGTCGATCGGGTCATGGCTCGCGGTCAGATGCGAATTCGCCGTGCTGTACGCCGATGCCAGCTGCGTCATCACCGAGGTCGCGGCGGCCTTCTTCTTGGTGATGTCGTCCGTGGCCGCCTTGGAGGCGAGGTACGAGGCTCCGTCGGTCAGGACGCCGAGGCCCCATTCCGAGACGGGGTTGCTGTTGATGGCGGCGAGGTCCTGCTCGGCCTGGCTGGGCGGGCTCGGGATGTTCTGCTGGGCCCAGCCGAGGGATTGGCCCGCGTAGTTCATCCAGGTGTGGGTGTTGTCCGCGGTCTGCGCGTGCTGCTGCATCTGCTGGACGAGGGCCATGGCCTGCTGGCTGAACTGGTCGGCGGCCGCGCCGGACCAGGAGGACTGGATGTTGGTCAGCGTCTTCTGCAGGTCGTCCGTCGCCTCGGTCACCGATTTGGCGTGGTTGGCGTTCAGGGTCGCGGCGCTCTCGACGTCGCCGGCGGATCCGGATTGGACGAAGTCGTACAGCTGCTGGTGGGACATGGAGCCGTAGTCGGTCATGATCTGCTGCCTCCCCCAGGCCTACTCTTCACTACTGGTGTTGTTGGACGAGTTCGCGTTGTTGTCCTGCGAGATCGAGCCCGAGTTGGTGCCGGTGCTCGACGGGGTGTTCGACGTCGTCGAGGTCTGCGTCTGCGTCGTCGTGGTGGACGTGCTCGGCGTGCTCGCGGTGGTGGCCGTGTAGTACGCGTTGCCGGTGCCGGACTGGCCGTACGCGGGGGCCGGCGCGGTCGAGGTCGAGCTGCCGGGGGTGGAGAATCCGCCGGACTGGGCCTCGTACTTCTTCACGATATTGTTGAAGGAGTCCGTGATCTTCTGCTCGGTCTCCAGGTAGCTCGACGCGCTCTTGCCGAGGGCGTTCGACATCGCCGTGACCAGCTCGGTGATCTCCTTGAAGTTGGTCATCATGGTCTGCATCACGTTGTTGTACGTGGTGCTGAGCTGGGAGGCCTCGTCGAAGGTGCCGAGGCCGTTGTTGGCCCCCACCCCGCCGAAGGTCGAGGTCACCGCCTCCACGGCCAGCAGGGCCGCGTTCCCGGCCATCAGCCCGTCCAGCGTGGTGAGGATCTGTTTCTGGTACGCCTGCAAAGCACCGATCTCTGCCGCGTAGGCTGACCCCGCTCCGCTCATGGTTCCCGCCCCGCCTTCCCCGCGCAGCCTGCGTTCACGTCGCCCTTATTTCTCTCCACTGTAGCGAATCCGCAGCGCGCCGGGCAGCCGCCTATGGCAGGACTCTTCGCTGCGTGCGCTTTCCGAGCGGCTCCGAACAGCGCGGCCTGCCCCGCGGGTGCCTGAGCACATCCGCCGGGCAGGCCGAGGTCGCCATCCCGAGGCACGCGGGCTGCGCCGCACTCGACTGCGGCGTCGTTTCAGCCCCACCGGTCCTTACCTAATCACAGGCGCGGGCCCGAAAGAAGCCGGGAGGGTTCATTACCTGGGTCTGAAACAGCCTTTTAATCCGCTTTACCCTCGGCCGTCGCGCGCTCTTCGGCCACGTCACGGGCGTGCGGGCTACATCGAGTCCTGACGCGGCTGGACAACCTCGCGGAAAAGATATATCGCGCCGGCGGCCAGCGGGATCGCGAGCAGCGCGCCGACGACGCCGAGCAGCGCGGCGCCGATCAGGGCCGCTATCACCGCGACCATCGGCGGCACGTCGACCGAGCGGGACATCACCCGCGGGTAGATGACGAAGTTCTCGAACTGCTGGTAGACGACGAAGAACACGGCCGCGGCCAGCGCCTTCGCGGGGGAGTCGAGGAACACGATGATGGTCACGACGAGGGCGCCGATCGTCGCGCCCACCAAGGGGATCAGGTCCGTGAGCGCGATCAGCAGGGCGAGCGGCAGCAGGAACTCCACCTGGAGCACGCCCAGCATCAGGAACGCGGCGAGACCGGCGAGCGCGGCGACGGTGGCGGCGCCGGAGACGTAGCCGCCCATCCGGTCCAGCACGCCCTCGGACAGCAGCGCCACGCGCGAGCGGCGCGACGCGGGGACGAAGCGCAGCGTCGCGGTGCGGATGGCCGGCAGGGAGCTGAGGAAGTAGATCGTCATCACGAGCACCGTGAAGGTCTCGAAGATCGAGGTGATGAGGAACTCGCCGAAGCCCAGGATGCTGCCCGCGATCACCTGCGCCGTGTCCGCCCCGGAGAACATCGTCTGCAGCCGACCGACGACGTTGTAGCGCTGGTCCAGGTTGGCGATCGTGCCGTTGCGCTCCAGGTTCTCGAGCCGCTGCGGCATCGAGCCGATCAGGCCGCTGGTCTGGGTGGCCAGCGGCTGCGCGATCGCGGTGATGAACGCGGCGATCAGCAGCAGCCCGCCGCCCGCGACGATCAGCACCGCGAAGCCGCGCCGCATGCCGCGGGCGGTGAGCTTCTCGACGAGCGGGTTCAGCCCGACGGCGATCAGCAGCGCGATGAGGATCAGGATCAGCTCGGTGGTGACGACGAGCAGGGCCTGGGCCAGGTAGTAGCAGACGATGACGCCGAGGCCGCCGACGAACCCTATGTAGTACGGGTGCGAGCGGCGGAAGGGCAGCCCGCGCCGCCGGGGGGACGGAGGCTCGGCCGGGGCGGTCACCGCGGCGGGAGCCGCGCTCGTGCTCCGCGTCGCCTGCTGGGTCTCGGCCTCCTCCATGGTTCAAGAGCATAAAGGGGAGAAGCCGGGCGGGGCGGGAGCGGGGTGGCCGACCCGGGAACGACGAGGATCCCCTGGGCGGACGCGTCCACCCAGGGGATCCTCGCAGTCGTACGGTCGAACCGAACCGCCGGGATCGACGACCGCGTGAGCCTACCGGGACTGCGCCGGAACGGAGTCGTCGGCGTTGTCGTCGGTGCCGACGCCGCCGCCCATCAGGCCGGCCAGGGCGCCGCCCGCGGCGCCGCCGGTGAGCGTGGCGAGCATCTCGCGCACGTTGTGCAGCTGGGCGTTGATCGAGTCGCGGCGGTGCGTCAGGGCCGCCAGCTCGCGCTCGGCCTCCGAGCGGATCCGGTCGGTCTTGGCCCGGGCGTCGGCGATGATGTCGTCCGCCTGGCGCTGCGCGGTCTCAATGGTCTGACGCGCGCGGCGCTCGGCGTCGGTGCGCATCTTCTCGGCCTCGAGGCGGATCTGCTCGCTGCGGGTCTCGACCTCGGCCAGGTGCTTCTCGGCCTTGGCCTGACGCGCAGCCAGGTCGCGCTCGGACTGCTCGCGCCGCTTGGCGAGCTTGGTCTCGAAGTCGGTCGCGGCGGCCGCGGCCGACGCCCGGATCTCCTCGTAGTGCGCCTCGGCCTCGGCCCGCTTGGCGGCGGCGTCCTTGGCCGCGTCCGCGCGGGTCTGGTTCGCCTCCTCCTTGGCGCGCTCGTTCGTCCGCACGCCCTCGGCCTCGGCCTTGGCACGGACTTCCTTGCCGTAGTTCTCGGCGTCGGTGCGCACCTGCGCGGCGGCCTGCTCGGCCAGCTCGCGGTGCTGGTCGGCGGCGCGGCGGGCCTCCTCGCGAAGGTCCTTCGCCTCCTCCTCGGCCAGGCGCAGGATCTTCTCGACCCGGGCGCCGAGACCGGCGTAGGAGGGTTCGGAGTCGGACAGCTGGGCCTGCACGGACTGGTTCTCCAGGTGGAGCTCCTCGATCCGCTTCTCCAGCGCCGACACCCGCGTGTGCGCGGTGTCTCGCTCCGTGGTCAGCTTCGTGACACGCTCGTTCGTCTGGGCGACGTCGTAGCCCCTGCGAACGACTTCGAGGCCGAGGGGAGAGGTGGTCTCGCTCATCTACTTTCCGTCTCTGACTTGACCGTCGAGGGTAGGTCGAATCTTTCGGCTGGCCCGGCGGTACGGCTGTCGGCACAGTGTCTGGTCTAGCGGCGTACGTCGTGGGAGGTCTCGGGCAATCCTGTCACGATTCCGAGCCTGGTGTGTACGCGTCGAGCGGATTCGCGTCGGCATCCCACCTGGAGGAGTGGCGCCGCAGCGTCATCACATTATCTGTCGGTCGACTCAGTGGAACCCATCGACCTCCCGGTCCTTCGTACTGTTACACGTTCGCGATACACGTGCGCGTCCTCCGTCCCAGCAGGCTCGCGACGCTACTGCTTCTTCGGTGTGTCGGCCGAGAACCCGGGCAGCGGACCGGTGAGCGCGTCCAGCACGCCCTGCACCCGGGCCATCTCGTCGGTGATCGCGTCCCGGCGCCGGATCATGGCGTCGACGTCGCGCTGCGCCTCGGCCTTGGACTTGTCGGCCTCGGTCCTGGCCTTGGCCACCATGGCGTCGGCGGCCTTCTCCGCCGAGGCCTTGAGCGCGGAGGTCTCGGCCGCGGCCTCCTGCCGCAGCCGCTGCGCCTCCCGCTGCGCGGTCGCCACCTGGTCGGCGACGGTGTTGCGCAGCTTGTCCGCGCCCGCGTGCGCCTCGGCGAGCGTCTTGGCCGCCTCCTTGCGCGCGTCCTCGAGCTCCCGGCGCGCCTGCGCGACGAGCTCGTCCGCCTGCCGCGCCGCGGTCTGCAGCGTGTCGGCGGCCTTCTTCCTGGCGTCCCCGGTGGTCCGGTCGGCCTGCGCGCTCGCGTCCGAGCCGAGCCGCTCGGCCTGCGCCCGGGTGTCGGTGAGCAGCTTGGTCGCGTCCGCCTGCGCCTTGTCCGTGATGCCCTCGGCGCCCGCCCGGATCCGGTCCACCTCCGCGCGCGCGTCGGCGGTGATCTTGTCCGCCGCGGAGCGCGCCTCGGCCCTGGAGTTCTCCGCGTTCGCCGCGGCGCCCGCGGCGATCTTCGCAGCCTCCTGACGCGCGGTGACGACCAGTTCGTCCGCCTCGCTGCCGGCCCTGGTGAGCTTCTCCATGGCCTGCTTGCGGGACTGCTCGGCGGCGGCGCTCGCGTCGTCCACGGCCTTCTCGGCGCGCCGACGGGCGTCCTCGAGCTTCTCCTCGGCCTGCTTCTTGGCGTTCTCCAGCACGCCGTCCGCACTGGCCCGGATCCTGCCCACCTCGTCCCGCGCGGCCTGGATGGCCTCCGCGTTCTCCCGGATCGTGTCCTTGGTGAGCTTCTCCGCGTCGACCTTGGCCTTGGCGGCGACCGACATGGCGTCCTCGCGCAGCCGGGTCGCCTCGGCCTTGGCCTCGTCCCGCATCCGCCGCGCGTCCTCGGCGGCCTTGGCGCGCTGCTCGGCCGTCTCGGCGTCGGTCCGCTCGCGCAGCGCGGTGGTGTCCGCGTCCGCCTTGTCCCGCAGCGCCTTGGTCTCGGCCGCCGCCTCCTCGCGCAGCCGCTGCGCCTCGGTCCTGGCCTCGCCCAGCGAACGCTCGCCGTCCGCGCGGGCGTCGGCGAGCGCCTTGTCAGCCTGCTGCTTCAGTGTCAGCGCGGCGGTCTCCGCCTCGGCCTTGACCGTCGCGGCCTCCTGCTGCGCGGAGGAGATCATCCCTTCGGCGCGGGCCCGGATCGACCCCGCGTCCGCCTCGGCCTGCTCGCGCAGCCGCGCGGCCTCCGCCTTCGCGGCCTCGCGCAGGGTGTCGCCCTCGGCCACCGCGGTCTGCTTGAGCGCGTCGGCGGAGCGCTGCGCCTCGGCGAGCTTCTCGGTCGCCGTGCGCTCGGCCTCGGCCGTCTTGGCCGCGATCTGCTCCTCGTTCTTCGCGCGGAGCGCCGCGACCTCCTTGCGCGCGGCGTCGCGCATGGTCTCCGCGCCGGCCTCGGTGTCCGTGCGGATCTTGTCGGCTTCCTCGGCGGCGTCCCGACGCTGCTTGGCCGCGTCGGCCTCGGCCTCCGAGCGCAGCGTGTTCGCCGCCGCCCGGGCGTCCTCTATGGCCTTCTCCGCGGCGGCGCTCGCCTCTTCGACCAGCTTCGTCGCCTTGGCGGTGGACTCCGCGGCCAGCTTGTCGGCCGCCGTCTGGGTGGTGACCCGCAGCGACTCGGCCGCCTCGGTCGACTCGTTGACGAGCCGCTCGGCCTCCGCCCGCGCCGCCTCGAGCCGCGCGGTCGCCTCGGCCGACGCCTGGTCGGTGATCTCCTTCGCCGCGGCGGTGGCCACGCCGTGCGCGCCCGAGGCCTCCTCGTGCAGGCCCGCGGCCTCGCCCTGCAGCCGCTGCGCGTCGGTGTGCAGCTGCCCGGCCTCCTCGCGCAGCCGCGCGGTCTCGTTCTGCCGGTGCTCCAGATCCGCGGCGGCGTCGTCGCTCAGCGCCTGCGCCGACGCGCGGGCCTCGGCGATGGCGCGCTCGGCCTCGGCCGCCGCGTCGGCCAACGCCCGCGCGGCCTGCTCCTCGCGCTCGGCCGCGGCCAGGTCCGCGGTCTCGCGCGTCGTCGCGGCCTGCGACGCGGCCTCGGCGCCGATCAACCGGGCCTGCTCCTCGGCCGCGGCGCGGAGCTTCGCGGCGGCCTGCTCGGCCTCGGTGCGCAGCCGGGCCCCGACCGCGGTGGCGTTCTGGGTGGTGTGCTCGGCCTCCGCGCGCGCCCTCTCGCGCACCGCGAGCGCCGTCGCGTTCGCCTCGGCGGTGAGCTCCGCGGCGCGCGCCTCGGCTTCGGCCCGCGCCCTCGCAGCGTCCTGATCCGCCACCGCGAGCCGCCGGGTGGACTCGCTGTCTGTGTACTCACGCAACCGAGCCGCGTTCGTCTCAGTAGTCTCACGCAGCTCGGTGGTCTCGGCCTGAACCATGGCCCTTATCCGGGCCGCTTCGGCGGTCGCCTCGTCGATCTGCCGGCGCGCCTCCGCGGTCGACTCCGCCTTGAGATTCACCGCGGCCTGGTCGGCGGCGGCGCGCAGCTGGGAGGCGACCTCCTCGGCCTCCGCCTGCACCCGGGTGGCCTCGGTCTGAGCCATCGTCAACAGCTTCTGCGCGCTGGTGGACGCGGAGGCGTTCTGCTTCGCCGCGGCCTCCTGCAGCGCCACCGCCCGCTGCTCGCCGTCGGACACCCGCTTGCGCGCCTCGGCGAGGCCCGCGTCGACCTCGGCCTGTGCCTGGGCCCTGATCTGGTTGGCGAACTCCTGCGCCCGCATCACCTCGGCCTGCGCCTGCTCACGCAGGGCCCTGATCTCCTCGGCCGCCTGCGCCCTGGCCTCCTCGATGGCCCGGTGCCGCAGCTGGTCGGCCTCGCTGCGCACCCGCTCGGCCCACGCGACCGACTCGTTGACCTGCGCCTCGACGCCCTGCCTGCGCTCGGCGAGCTCCGTCTCGAGCAGCGCCCGGCGCTCGGCCACCTCGGAGTGCAGCCGCTGCGCCTCCTGCTGGGCCTGCGCGCGCAGCTGGTCGGCCTGCTGCTGCGCGTTGCGCATCATCTGGTCGACCCGGCCGGAGATGTTGTTGAACTGCGGGTGCAGGCCGCGCCGGAACTCGTGCAGCTTCGAGCGCAGCACCTCGATCTGGTAGGCCAGGTCCTCGGCGTGGTTGACCGCCTCGTCCCGCTCCTCCCGCAGCCGGGTGAGCTCTGCCTCGATCTCGTCGAGGTGCGCGTCCACCTCGTAGCGGTTGTAGCTCAGCTGCTCCTGCTGCGGCGGCGGGGCCTGCGGCGGCATGCCGGGCTGCCCGGGGTAGTTCTCCGGGTACCCGCCGTTGCCGGAATAGGCATGGTGGGGGCGTGAACCGTACGAGGTCCGTTCGTCCACGCGCCCGTATCCCATGAGTGCCTATGGTGTCAGATGACCGGGCTCCGGCTCTAGACGTCTCGGAAGCGATCGATCTCGCTCCGGTGACGATCGCGCAACGCGGCGTCACGGACGCCGAGTCCCTCGCCCGGTGCAAGACACAGTACCCCGACTTTGCCCTGATGCAGATTGCGATGGACGTCGAAGGCCGCCTGGCCGGCGTTCTCGAGGGTGTAGCTGCGGGAGAGCGTGGGGTGGATCATCCCCTTCTGGATCAGCCGGTTCGCCTCCCAGGCCTCCCGGTAGTTCGCGAAGTGCGAGCCGACGATCCGCTTCAGGTTCATCCAGAGGTACCGGTTGTCGTACTCGTGCTGGAAGCCGCTCGTCGAGGCGCAGGTGACGATAGTGCCGCCGCGCCTGGCCACGTACACCGAGGCGCCGAAGGTCTCCCGGCCCGGGTGTTCGAACACGATGTCCGGGTCCTCACCCCCGGTCAGCTCCCGGATCCTGGCGCCGAAACGCTGCCACTCCTTGGGATTCTGCGTGTGCGGGTCCGACCAGAACCGGTAGCCCTCGGCGTTCCGGTCGATGATCAGCTCGGCGCCCATCGCGCGGCAGATCTCAGCCTTCTGCGGCGAGGAGACGACGCAGACCGGGGTCGCGCCGCCGTTCAGCGCGTACTGGGTGGCGTACGAGCCGAGGCCGCCGGAGGCGCCCCAGATGAGCACGACGTCGCCCTGCTTCATCCCGGCGCCGTTGCGGGAGACCAGCTGCCGGTACGCGGTCGAGTTGACCAGGCCGGGGCTCGCCGCCTCCTCCCAGGTCAGGTGGCCCGGCTTCGGCATCAGCTGGTTCGTCTTGACCAGCGCGATCTCGGCCAGGCCGCCGAAGTTGGTCTCGAAGCCCCAGATGCGCTGCTCCGGGTCCAGCATCGTGTCGTTGTGCCCGGCGGCGTCCTCCAGCTCGACGGACTGGCAGTGCGCCACGACCTCGTCGCCCGGCTTCCACTTGTTCACCCCGGCGCCGGTGCGCAGCACCACGCCCGACAGGTCGGAGCCGATGATGTGGTACGGCAGGTCGTGCCGCTTGGTCAGCGCGGAGAGCCGGCCGTACTTGCGCAGGAAGGCGAAGGTCGGCACCGGCTCGAAGATCGAGGTCCAGACGGTGTTGTAGTTGATCGCGCTGGCCATCACCGCGACCAGGGCCTCGCCCGGGCCGAGCTCGGGCAGCGGCACGTCGTCCAGGTGCAGCGACTTGCGCGGGTCCTTCTCCCGGGTGGTCTGGCCCTCGAACATGCCGACCTCGTCCGCGTGCACGGTCACCGCGCGGTACGAGTCGGGCAGCGGCAGCCGGGCGTAGTCCTCGGGCGTCGCGGTGCCGCTCAGGACGGCAGCGCGGATCTCTTCAATGCTCATGGGGTGTCGGCCTCCGGATGGATGGTCGCTAGAGCAGCGGCGTTGCTACTTGCGGGTAACTATGCCGATCCGGGTCCGCGTTGGCTAGGGGCTGAGGCCACCTTTTTGCGGCCTCAGCCTTACCGCCTGCACGGATGGCTAGTCGCGTGTCACCACGTAGAGCCGCTGCGTCGCCCGGGTGAGCGCGACGTAGAGCGTGCGAAGACCGGCCGGGGACTCGCCCGCGATCGCGTCCGGGTCGACCACCACGGCCGCGTCGTACTCGAGCCCCTTCGCGTCCAGGTCGGTCAGCACGATGAGGCGCGGTTCGGCCTCGCGCAGGGGGCTCAGTCGCGCGGACAGCCTGTCGTACGCCGCGAGCGTCGTGATGACGCCAACGGTGCCCTCCACCGCGTCGAGAGCGGCCTGTACGGCCGCGTCGAGGTCGCCGAACTCCTCCGGCGGGAAGCCCGTCTTCCGGACCGCCTCGGGCAGGTCCGCGTTCGGCATCGCGCGCTTGGCGAAGCGGGCCGCGTACTCGTAGATCTCGGCCGAGTTCCGGTAGTTGGTCCGCAGCTCGTGCCGGTAGCGCCGCTGATCGCCGAGCGCGAGCTCCATCGCCTGCCGCGACTCCTCCGGGTCCGGCCACGCGGACTGCACCGGGTCGCCGACCACGGTCCAGGACGCGCGCCGCCCGAGCCGGCCGAGCACCCGCCACTGCATCGGCGAGAGGTCCTGGGCCTCGTCCACGATCACGTGCGCGTAGGTCTCGCGGGTGGCGTCCCCCTTGGCCGCCGCGTTGCGGTCCACCCACGAGGAGACCTCGAGCACGCTGTTGTCCGCGAAGGGGTCCTCCGGCTCGCGTTCCTCGACCGGGACCGGGCCGAGCGCCTGGTCGAGTTCCGCCAGCAGCGGCACGTCCTCCACCGACCAGTCGTCGTCCCCGTGCTGCCAGGACGCGCTCAGCAGCCGGATCTGCTCGTCGCTCAGGTCCGGACCTGCCAAGGCCTTGAGCGTCGCCTCGTCCGCGAGCCCGCGCAGCACCTGGACCGGGCTCCGGTACGGCCACCACTCCTCGAGGAAGAGGTCGAACTCGCTCCGGTCGCGCAGCTCCCGGTCGAAGTGGGCGCGCTCGGTCCGCCGCCGGTCCCGCAGTTCGCGCGGCAGCCGCTCCCACGCGGCTTCCAGCAGCGCCGTCGCGGCGTGCGCGCGCTGCGCGTTCGGCTGCGGGCCGCCGCCGGCCGAGTTGCCGCGGCCGAGGGCGATGGAACGCGCCCGGCCCAGCGCCCGCCGGTCCAGATGGATGACATTGCCCTGATACGTCGTCCGGAAGGTCTCCGGCACCCCGGGCGGCGCGGTGCGCACCGCGCGCTCGAGGATCGACAGCATCGTGATACCGCCCTTGACCGCCGCGACCGCGGCCGGGTCGTGCCGCGTCGCGTGCACCCCGTCCAGCAGCTCGCCGAGGGAGCGAAGCGCGGCCGTGTGCTCGCCGAGCGAGGGCAGCACCTGCTCGACGTACGCGGTGAACACCCGGGACGGACCGACGATCAGCACGCCGCCCGACTCGAAGCGCCGCCGCTCGTTGAACAGCAGGTAGGCGGCGCGGTGCAGGGCCACGGCCGTCTTCCCGGTGCCCGGACCGCCGGTGATCAGCGTCGCGCCGTCGCCGGGGGAGCGCACCGCGAGGTCCTGCTCGCGCTGGATGGTGGCGACGATGTCGTGCATGACCGTGCCGCGCTTGCGGGTCAGCGCCGCCATCAGCGCGCCGTCGCCGATCACGGTCAGCTCGCCGGCCACCGGGCTCTCCGGCGCGAGGAGGTCGTCGTCCAGCCGGGTCACCCGCTTGCCCGCGCTCTTGATCGTGCGGCGGCGCACCACTCCGCGCCGGTCCACCGGCGTCGCCTGGTAGAACACGGCCGCGGCCGGGGCACGCCAGTCGACGGTCAGCGGCTCGTACTCCTCGTCGCGCACGCCGAGCCGGCCGATGTACTGCACCTCGCGGTCCTCGAAGTCGAGGCGGCCGAAGACCAGTCCCTCCTCCTCGGCGTCGAGCCGCTGCAGCCAGATCGCCGCCTGGTAGACGATCGAGTCGCGTTCGACGAGCCCGCCCTCGTGCCCGAACTGCGCGCGGAGGTGCCCCTCGGCCTCGTAGGCGCGGGCCCGGGCGCGGGTGGCCTCGAGGCGTTCGTAGACGCGGTCTACGTGCAGCTGCTCGCGCTCGATCTCGGCGGACGCGGCGTCGGGCTGTGGCAATTCGGGGCCCTTCCGGAAATGGACTGGGATGGAAACCAGACCGGAAAGTCTACCCGGGTCCGCCTACTGCCACGGGTGTGTGGGCGCCCAGCCGGTCAGCGCGTTGGCCAGCACCCCGCCGTCGGACCACTGCGTGGCCACGTACTTGACCCGCCCGTGCGGCCCTGCGAGCAGGAAGATCCCGCCCATTTCCCTGATCCGCATCGTGCCCACCCGGAACAGCATGAGCCGCGCCCCGTCCCCCTGCTCGAGCACGACGCCCTGGTCGAAAACGAAGAACCGGCCCCGGACGGTGATCCTGCCGAGCCAGGTGGTCGGCCGGTGCACCGACCGCAGCGTGCCCAGGTTCTCCTGCGCCGCCAGGATCCGCAGCTGGTTCGGCACCTTCTCGCCCTGGCCGAGCCCGATCGGCCCGGCCAGCCCGGCGAGTTCGTCGTCACTCATGGGACGGGGACTGTACCAGTTTCGTGAGATTGCCCTGGCAGTCCTTGGGGTGCTGGATGTTGCTCCTTGGGGTGCTGGGTGTTGCTGCATCGATGAACCGAAGGTTCCGTGCTGCGGCTGCTCGTTATTCGTGGGCCGGGGACTGCACGAGCTCAGTGAGAATGCCCTGGCAGTCCTTCGGGTGCAGGAAGTTAATCGACGAGCCGAAGGTTCCGTGCCGCGGCTCCTCGTAGAGCGCGCGTACGCCGGTATCGGTGACGGCGGCGGTCTCGGCGACCACGTCCGCGGTCCCGAAGGCCACGTGGTGCACGCCCTCGCCGTTCTTCTCCAGGAACTTGGCGATCGGCGACTCGGCGTGCAGCGGCTCGAGCAGCTGCAGGTAGGTCGAGCCG
>NZ_DASZKT010000112.1:0-7046 GCF_035552695.1 Actinospica sp. | reverse complement strand
CCACACGCCCGCGTTCTGACGGGCGGCGACGCCTATGTCGCGCGGCGGTGCAGCACGGTAGAGATTGTTACCGCGACCACGAGGACGGCGCCGTAGAAGACCGGCTCGATCCAGACCGCGGCACTGTGCAACTGCAACCCGAGAACGCCGGTCTCAAGGAAGTAGATGCCGACAAAGGTACCGAGCGGGTTGAAGCGGCCCGGCTCGAAGATCGCAGTGCCGAGGAAGACCGCGGCGAACACCGGGAGCAGGTACTGGCTGGCCGAGCTCGCGTTGAAGCTGCCGACGAAGGCCACCGTGATGATGGCGCCGACGCCGGAGATCAGACCGGCGAAGACGAACGAGCCGAACCGGATCCGGTCCACCCGCACCCCGGAGAGCCGGCTGACCTCACGGCTCGCGCCGACAAACCGCATGTGCCGGCCGAGCGGGGTGCAGGCGAGGATGTACGCGAAGACGAGGACGAGCACGACGCCGTAGTAGAAGGAGATCGGCAGGCCGCCGACGTCCTTGGTCGCGATGCTCTGGAAGCTGGCCGGGACGCCGCTGACTGTGTTGTCGCTGGAGATCAGCAGGGAGATTCCGAGCAGCAGCGTGGACATGCCCAGCGTCACGACGATGGTGTTGACGTGCATCTTGACGATGAGGAACGCGTTCACGGCGCCGACCGCGGTGGCGCAGAGGATGGCCGCGAGTGATCCGACCCACACGTTCCAGCCGTGGTTGACCACCAGCACCGGCATGATCGTCCCCGCGAAACCGAAGACCGAAGGCACCGACAGGTCGACGAACTCGCCGATCGTGATCGTGCAGAGCAGCGCCATCGTCATGAAGACAAGGTGCTCCTGCGAATTGAAGATCGCCTGGAACGTGGTGACGTGCAGGAAGCTCGGCTCGGTCAGCGAGTAGAACAGGATCAGCGCCGCCCACACGACCATGATCGAGTACCGCGAGGGGATCTGCGTCAGCGGCGCGGGCCGTCGGCGTTTGGCCGGCGCCGGCGTGCCCGCGGTACCGGGCGTGGCAACCGCGACGTCGCCGCTTTCTGGTCGGGCGGTGTCCATCAGCGGGCCACCCCTTTCACATTGAGTTTCGTGTCTTCGGCCGGATGCTCGGCGTCTGCCTCAGCATCGCCGGCTGGCTCGAACGTGGCGTGAATGATGTCGTCCTGTGTCATGTCCCCGGTCAGTTCCGCGACCACCTTGCCCTGGCGGAACACGAGAACCCGGTCGCAGAGCACGGCGAGGTCCGCGGCGTCCACCGAGGAGACCAGCACGCCGCAGCCGCCGCGGGCAGCCTCCCTGATCGCCTCGATAATGTCGGCCCTGGCGCCGACGTCCACTGCCTGGGTGGGCTCGTGCAGCACGAGGAGTTCCGGGTCGCCGGCCAGCCACTTGCCGAGCAGCACCTTCTGCTGGTTGCCGCCGGACAGGGTGCCAACGGTCTTATGCGGGTCAGGCGGCTTGATGTCGAGCTTCTTGATCATGGCCGCCGTCTCCTGGGCCTGCCACGCGCCGCCGGTCCTGAAGCGGCCGCCGCGCGTCTTTACCCGGGGCAGCGTCAGGTTTTCCTTCACCGTCATCTCGCCGGCCAGGCCCTGCTCAAGGCGGCGCTCGGCGACGAACGCGACGCCGGCGGCGATGAAGTCACCGGACGAGTCGCGCCGCTTGCGCAGGTGCAGCGTCTTGCCGTTGACGGTTAGGGTTCCGCCCTGGGCCGACCGCGCGCCACCGATCGCCTCGGCGACCGCGACCGCGCCGGACGCGACGAGCCCGGTCAGGCCGACGATCTCGCCCTTCCTGACGTCAAGGTCAAGGTCCCGCACGCTCCGGGCGTTGAGGCCGCGGACGGTGGCGGCGGGCGCCGGCGTCGCGACGCTGCCCACTCGGTTCTGGGTGCCGAGGTGCCGCCCGAGCATGAGCCGCGTCAGGCCTGCCTCGTCGATGTCCTTGGTGGCGATGCCGGTCTCGACGACCAGGCCGTCGCGCATGACGGTGACCCGGTCGGTTACCTCGACGATTTCCTCGAGCTGGTGGGAGATCATTAGCACCGAGGCGCCGCCGTCGATGACGCCGCGCACCAACTCGAAGAACCGGCCGCGGGCCCGCTTACTCATCGCACGGGTCGACTCGTCGAAGATGATCAGGCCGCCGCCGTCCTGGTGGTCTTGCATCGCCCGGGCCACGGCGACCGCGGCACGGTCCTCCGCGGACAGCTCACCGACCCGCTCGTGCACGTCGACGTTCGCGCCCAGCCGGGCCAGGACCGCCGCGACGGCGGCACGCTCCGCCTTGCCGTCGATCCGCCGGGTGAACCGTGCCGCCTGGTAGCGGGCGAGCCGCACGTTCTCCCAGACCGTGCGGTCATCCACCAGGCCCAGGTTCTGGTGCACGACGGCGAGACCCGCCGCCCGAGCTTCAAGCGGGCGGACCGGCAGCGAGAGTTCCCGCCCGTCCACGGTGATGGCACCGCCGGGATCCGGGGTGTATACCCCGGTGAGGATCTTGACCAGGGTCGACTTCCCGCAGCCGTTCTGGCCGACGAGACCGTGCAGCTCACCGCGGGCGATGCGCATTCCGATCCCACGGAGCACCCGTGCCGACCCGAAGGTCTTCGACACGTCGGCCACCTCAAGGCGGTCCGGCCCGTTACCTTGCGCTTCGGCCCGCGAGACGCTCACGAGTGCCCCTTCCTGCTTAAACAGCAACCACGGTGGCCTCAACAGCAACCACAGCGTAAGGCAGCGCGGTCTTTGCGCTGCCTGATACAGCGACCACAAGGCTTTAACCCAAGCCACCGCTAGGCGTTGCGGGTTGTACAACGCCTGCTGGTAGCAACCGCAGGGCATTAACCCCAGCCACCGCGCGGGCGGGCGAAGCGGCGTCCGCTTTTGGCGGCGTCCCCCCGTGGGGGGCTGTGGGGGGCGAAGCCCTCCCATGCGCGGAGGGTGCAGGGGGGTCGCCCCCCCGCAGGGAGCACGGTGCAGGGGGGTCGCCCCCCCGCAGGTAATCAGGTAATACAACTCATACTCCCCAGAGCGTCTTGAACGCCGCCTGGTACGACGAGTCGCCGAACCAGGCACCCGAGGCCTGCTCCGCGTTGCTGACCTTGACGGTGCCGATGTTCTGCGCGGTGAACAGGCGCGACGGGAAGGTCTCGGTCACCGGCCCGGACTTGGTGGCCATGCGCAGGATCTCGTCGGTCAGCGCCCAGCCGGCGAACGCCTGGTCGACCGCCACGACGGCCTTGACCGGGCCGCTGCCGCCGGCGAGGCGGCCGAGGCCGTCAACCGAGCCGCCCGCGACCGACAGCTTGATGCTGCTGCTCTTGTTGGCCTGCTGGATGCCCTGCACCGTCGCGTCGAGGCTGTCCTCGAACTCGGTGTAGTAGTACGTCGCGTTCGGGTTGGCCAGCAGGTTGGCGCTGGTGTCCGACGCGAGCTGGTTGTTCGTGGTCGCCGTTATGTTCTTGACCGTATAGGTGCAGCCCGGGCAGTTCTGCTTGAAGATCGGCAGTGCGTCCTGGACGTACGCGATCGAGGACGGGGAGTCGGACTCCTGGGCGATGACGGCGTTGGCCTTGCCCTGGGAGTCGGCGATCATCCACCAGGCGATCTGGGTGGGCTGGTTGACCACGCCGGGCACGTAGGTGACCTGGTTGGTGTTCTGCGTGCTCGCCGACGGCGGAATCTGGTCGGTGATGATGATCGGTACGCCCTTGGACTTGGCCGCGTCGAACGCGTTCTGCGCCATGGCATAGGGCACGGCGTCGGTCACGATGCCGGCCGCGTTGGCGGTCGTGGCCTGCTGCACGCAGGAGGCGAGGCCGCTCGGCTGGCCCTGCGGGTCACAGACCTGAAGCTTGAGGCCCGCGTCGGCGAGCGCAACCTTCATCGTCGCGGCGGTCACAACGAAGCCGGGGATCGCTGCGACCAGCGGAATGTAGTAAACGGTCTTGCCCTTGAGGCTGGCTACGCCCTTGATGGGCGCGGTGGGCACCGGGTACGTGGTGGTGACCGACTCAAACTGGCTGACCATCTGCTGGGCCTTCGACAGGCCGGTGGTGTCGCCGGCGCCGGCGCTCGCCGCGGCCGAAGAGCTCGCCGCGGCCGGCGAACTCGAGCTTGAGCTGCTGCTTGAACTGCAGGCCGCAAGCACGGCCGCGGCGGTGATCGCCGCGCCCGGCGCCAGCCAGCGCTTCCATTTATGCGTCATTGCGTTTGGTTCCTCCATCCCACCGATCACGTCAGGTGCGTGAACGCTTGTTTTCTACTCCGTTACTCGTGTCGCGTGGCGAACGATAAGGCTTCGCCATCCGTGACCTGGGCTCCTGCTAGCGCGCGAGGGGCACCAGGTCGAGCCTGACGCGGCTGTCTAGCGACGGCAGGACGACCCCGGCCAGCCAGGTGGCGAAATGCGGCGTCCCGCGGTGCGCGTCGAAGGCGCCGGAGTCGGCGTACCGCTCGAAGAGCACGAAAAGCGACGGGTCATCGGGGTCACGGAACACCTGGTAGTCCAGGTTTCCCGGCTCCGCCCTGGTGGGCGACACCATCTTCCGCAGTGCCTCCTCGACGCGGTCCGCCTCGCTCGCGCGCGCCCGGTACTGGGCGATGACCACGAATTCCACGGCAACCTCACCTTCGTTGGTGACACTGGGTCGCTGTCCGCGCGGGCGGGGCCAGCCCACGCGGACAGCGGGGGTCGTCCCCCCGGGGATAACAGATTCTGGCCCTGCCAGCCGGCCGGGGGGAATGGCCGCGGCGTACATCTAAGGTTGCGGCGCAGGCTGCTGACCTTGGCGTCTTGGCTTCCTAGGATGACCAGCGCCGCGCCTGACGGGGCGGCACCGTGTCACGCGGCCGTGCCTGGCCGTCGCGGCGCTCGTGTCCGATGGCTATCTGTGTCCGATGGAGAAGCTGAGCTCAATGCTGGAAGTAAGGGACCCGGCCGACGTGCGTTCCGTCGTCGCGGAAGTGCCCGCGATGACCGCGGCCGAGGTGGCCGCGGCCTACGACCGCGCCAGGACCGCGTTCGAGGGCTGGCGGCGGGCCAACCCGCTGGACCGTGCGGCGGTCCTCGCGCGGGCCGCGGACCTGATCAGGGCGCGGGCCGAGGACGGCGCGGTCATCCTGGTGCGGGAGAACGGCAAGACGCTCGCCGAGGCACGCGTCGAGGTGACGAAGACCGCCGACTTCCTCGACTACTATGCCTCCTTCGCCCGCCAGCCCTGGGGTGAGCTGCTGTCCGACGCGCGCCCTGGCACCTCGACCTCGGTGCGGGTCGAGCCGGTTGGCGTGGTGCTCGCCATCTGCCCGTGGAACGACCCGCTCATCACCCCCGCCCGCAAGCTCGGCCCGGCCCTGATCGCCGGCAATACCGTGGTATTGAAGGCGGCCTCGCAGACGCCGGGCATCGCGCTCTGGGCGGCCGGGCTGCTGCTTGAGGCGGGGCTGCCCGAGGGCGTGCTGCAGGTGATCACCGGGCGCAGCAGCGAGATCTCCGACGCGCTGCTCGCGTCGCCCGACGCGGTCACCTTCACCGGCTCCAACGAGGTCGGCGCGCTGCTGCGCCGCACGCTGGCTTCGCGCAGCGTACGGCTGCAGGCCGAACTCGGCGGCAAGAACGTCTCCGTGGTTCTCAAGGACGCGGACCTCGACATGGCCGCGGCGACGCTGGTCAGCGCCGCGTTCGCCCAGGCGGGCCAGCGCTGCACGGCGACAAGCAGGCTGATCGTCGACGCTTCGGTTGCCGCCGCGCTCGTGTCCCGGCTGCGGGACGCGATCGCCGGCATCGTCGTGGGCCCGGGGCTCGACCCGGCGACCACCATGGGGCCGCTGTCGTACGCGGCGCACCGCGACGGGGTGCTCGAGCACATCGAGCGGGCGCGGAAGGAGGGCGCCGCGGTCATCGCCGGCGGGGGACGCCCGTCCGCCGCCGCGCTCGCCCACGGCTGCTACGTCGAGCCGACCCTGATCAGCGTGACACCTGAGCAGTCGCTCTGGCGGGATGAGGTGTTCGGTCCCGTCCTCGCGGTCACCACGGCCACCGGGTTCGACGACGCGGTGCGGCTCGCCAACGACACGGCCTACGGCCTGTCGGCCGCGGTGTTCACCACGTCGCTGACCTCCGCGAACAAGTTCATCGAGGTGGCCGAGGCCGGGCAGGTCGCGGTGAACCTGCCGACCGCGGGCTGGGACGTGCACCACCCGTTCGGCGGCTTCCGCGAGTCGGGATCCGCCTTCAAGGAGCAGGGCGCACCCGGGCTCCGCTTCTACACCAGGATCAAGACGGCCGCCGTGAGGTTCGCGTGGTAGCCGCCAAATCAGGTGGTACTACCGGTGCCATGACACCGAATAGCAACGGGCAGGGCACGGGCGGGGCCGCGGAGCCGGTCGGCATCGTCGGGGCGGGGATCGTCGGGCTCGCGGTCGCCAGGCAACTCGCCGCCGCCGGGGTGCCCGTCGTGGTCTTCGAGAAGGAAGCCCAGGTCGCCACCCACCAGACCGGGCACAACTCCGGGGTCGTGCACGCCGGGATCTATTACGCGCCAGGCTCGGCCAAGGCGCGGATGACCAGGCGCGGCGTCTCGCTCCTGCGGGACTACTGCACGGAGCGCGGCCTCGCCTACGACGAGCGGGGCAAGCTCGTGGTCGCGCGGAACGACGCGGAGACCGTCAAGCTCCGCGAGCTTGAGCGGCGCTCACTGGCCAACGGCGTGCCCGCCGTGCGGTGGCTTTCCGGTGCCGAGCTGCGGGAGCTTGAGCCGGAGGTCGCGGGTGTGGCGGCGCTGCTTTCGCCGACCACAGCCATCGTCGACTACCGAGCAATCACGGAATCGTTCGGGGAAGACTTGACGAGAAGCGGGGGCGAGCTGCACCTCGGGACTCCCGTCACCCGCGTGCGGCGGGTGAGTGACGAGCGGGTGGAGATCGATACGCCGGGCGGTGCGCACACGCTGTCCCGGCTGGTGATCTGCGCCGGCCTGCAGGCGGACCTGCTCGCGACGGCGGCCGGGGATTCGCCCGCGCCGGAGATCATCCCGTTCCG